>JBMDXI010000086.1:0-5127 GCA_048595075.1 Alphaproteobacteria bacterium | reverse complement strand
ATTGTACCCCAAGTCTTCAAAAGCGTCGGTAGGGAATTTTTCTGTAATACCCTTTAATTCTTGCAAGAGAATAATATGAGGAGATGTTTGACGTACCCACTCTATAGCCAATTCTAAACGGGCCCCAATCGAATTAACGTTCCAGGTGGCGATGCGCATCAAACTGTGAAAGAATTGCCGCACCCGCAGGAAGTTTGGGCGTTGGGGTTACGAATGGTAAAGTATGAACCAATGAGTTCTTCTACGTAATCAAGTTGGCTATTTTGGATAAATTTAAAAGAGAGGGGGTCTATAACCACAGTAGCGTCTTGATGGGTAAATACCAAATCTTCTGCATGAGGGGACTGCACAAATTTAAAATCATATTGGAACCCGGCACATCCCCCCGAATCTACTGAAATGCGTAGGATTTTTCTTGATTCATGGCCTTGAGCCACCTTAGTAATTTGACGCGCAGCTGTATCAGTTAGCTTAAATTCATGGGATGGGGTAGTCATTGTAATTCCTTCATAACCAGGGGTTCTGGTGTGTCCATATAAGCAGGTTTTTTAAGCTGGAACAACTTTAAAAGAGTGGGCGCAATTTTGATGGACTCTACTTTTTGGCGAGAAATATTTTTACGTAGTCCTTTTTTATAAGTAATCCAAATGCCTTCAGGTTGGTGATAAGCTGTTCCTTGGTCACGAATTTCGATATGAACTCCTAAATCTTTAAAGGGAACGCGCTTTCCTTCTTGTAAAATCACCCCTGCCAACACAATCGGGGGGGAGCTTTGCAAATTGCAGTTCAGCGTAAGCCCCGCTTCCTTAAAAGTAAATAAAGGTTGATGAGTTCCTGTCATTAATTTTTTCACCCGATTTTTGAAATCTTTTAAGTCTTTTTTACTTTCAAAAGAAAAAGCAAAATCTGGTTGCATGGCAAGATTGTTTTTAACTTTACCTTTATAGCCTAATTGCTTGTAGAATTGCTTAAAATTGTTAATGCGCAATTCACCTACATAGTCTCCACGATCAATGGCTTCTTGCCCCATACTAGAGGCGATCATCAACACATAATCATTCTCATCAGCAAATTTTTTGAGAAGGGCAATTTGGCCATCGGTAATATGCATGGCTTGCCACACGTTATCCCCTTTAAGGGCCTCATGCTCATTTTGCAAAGTATAAGAAAAATCTTGAGGGAAAGCATATTTCCAATAACGATGCATCATGCCTGCCACATGGTTGGAAAAAAACGTGGCAAAGTCGGGTTTAGTTGTTTGAATAAGTTTATAGAAAAAATCAAAAGCAACAGGTGCTTGAAAAATAGAACGCCGTGATTTAAATGAAGGATTTAATTTTTCACGGATTAATTGGTTGGCTAGCATTCCCACTGTTTTGAAGGTTGTTCCTTGCGTAATAAGTGTAACTATATCTTTCAATAATTGAGGAGACAGAGAAATTTTTTTCGGGTTTGTTCCCCCATCGCGGGCTGTTTGAGCCAGGTTAAATTCTTGAAAAAGTTTTAAAGAAGAGGGATGCGTTTGGGCATCTGGGGAAAAGGTATCCGGCACATAAAAAGCATATTCTTCGCCTTGCGGGATAGGCCATGATTGAAGGCTGCCAAAAACACCAACTTTGAGACCCGCCTGAGCAAATATCTTCCAGTGAGGCGCATAGGAAGTTGCAATTTCCTGGTTCAGAAAATGTATCTTATGGGTATCATTGTACACCCCACGATGAACAGTAGGCCAGGTGCTCCATGGATGAAGCTCTCCCGAATCCTTGGTAACGGTGGTTAGTTGCAAGGAATTTTGTAAAAGGCTCGCAAGGGCAGATTTGGGGTGCTTTTGTATATAGATATCAACGACCCGCCAGGGAACTTCATTGAGTTCGTAAAATAGTATTTTCATGCCCCTCTTTATACCACTTTTTTAATTTTTTGAATATGATTTTGTGAATTGTATGCGTTCATAAGAAATGAGACAGTCAAGCGGCCTCATGAGCAATTATAGCTAAACTTCCTCTTCGCGGATATTTTGCGGGTCTTTCGTTGACATAAGTAAAGACGATATAGACAATTTTAATTATATGATGGTATCATAAGGTTAAAACTCGATGATATGAAAGGATATAGCATGAGTAAAAAAGAAACAAAGTCACCTGCTAAAAAGAAAAAATCAGCAGCTAAAGTGATTAAGAAAGAAATAGTAAAGAAGCCTGCGGTTAAAAAGGTGGTTGCTAAAGCAGTAAATGCCAAGGCAAAGGTTCATTCTGCTAAGAAAAAGATGGCGGCTCCTAAGGTAATACACAAGGCTACCCATGCAATGCATAAACCTACAGATGAATGCCACACCTCCTGCAGCTTTTTTGAATCCATCAAAAAGAAACTTAGCGCCCTGTTTAAGTAAGGTTGAGAAAAGAAAGTATTAGATTAGCCCTTCTTCGTAAGGGAGATTATCTCTCACTCTTTTTCCAGAATAAATGCTTCACGTTGAGTCAGCGTATGGCGGTATTTTTCAATAATGGTGTCAATTTCTTGTTGATTAAGGCCAAAAAGTTGAAAGATGGCCGAGGCTAATTGAAAGCTGGGGGCAAACATTTCAGGGGCAATAGGGGTTGCCCCAAGAGCTTTTAATTTAAAGGCTTCTTCTGTTTCCTGAACACGCACGAAAATTTTTAAGGTTGGATAATACCTTTTAAGTGTAGTAACTAACCGTGATGAAAAGGAAAAATCATTAGAAGTGATAATAACAGCTTTTGCCTTTTCGGTGTGGAAAGCTTGAAATACATCTATTTTACGGGCGTCTCCATAAAATATCGGAAACTTTTTCATGCGGCCTAAAGCAACGCGACTGACATTTAAATCCACAATAACATGGGGAATTAATCGGCGGGCCAGCAAGTTATGGACGGTTTCCCCAATAGGCCCAAACCCAACAATAATAACGTGATTTTTAAAGTCCGCAGATTCTTCTTTGGCTGCTTTTAGGGCAAATCCTAATTCGCGACCTATACGCCCACTTATGAAATTTCCTAGCCACGAGAGTAAAGGAGTAGCCATCATGCTTAAGACGATATTTAAGTAAATGATTTGTGTGAATTCTTTTTGAATAATATTGGCTGTCTCGGCTTGCTTTAAAAGGATGAATGCAAATTCGCTACCACCTGCTAATAAAAGAGAGAGGCGAATACTATTTTTCACACTTAAGCGCATGATCATACAGGTAATAAGAAAAATAGCTACTTTTCCAAGGATCATTATGAAGAAAAGTCCTCCTACCAAAGAAGACTTTTGTATCATAAGGAGGGGATTGAGGCTCATGCCTACAGTCATAAAAAATAAACCTAGTAATAATGAGCGAAAAGGCTTCATATCCGCTTCTATTTGATGACGATATTCGGTTTTAGCTAATAAAAGGCCTCCAAAGAATGCACCTAGCCCTAAAGAAAGCCCCGCACTTTCTGTAGCAAAGCTGGTGGCTAAAATAATGAGTAGAGTAACCGCAAAGAATAGATCGGAACTACCAGTGGCTGAAATCATACGATAAAGGGGCCTTAAGAGAAACTTCCCAAAGATCACAAAGGCTAGGAAGACAACTATCACCTTGAAAATAGACCACCATAACAATGTAAAGAATGACGATGTATGATCTTTTAACGTTGTGATCCAGGCAAGCAAAATAATGACCATAAAATCTTGAAACAACAGCACAGAAAAAGAAATGCGTCCATAACGGGTAGTCAACTCTTTTTGATCCGAAAGAAGCTGCAAAACAACGGCAGTAGATGAAAAAGAAAGAGTAATCCCAAGGAGAATAGCCATCGTCAGAGGAATCCCTAAATAATTAGCCATTGCCCCAAAAAGGAAAGAGGTAAGAAGAACTTGTAAACTGCCCATACGCACTACATAGCGACGGAGTTCTTGTAATTTTTCCCACGGAAGTTCTAATCCAATTGTAAATAATAGAAAAACAACCCCAAATTCCGCCATAGTTTGTGATATTTCTGAATCAGAAAAAACACCTAAGAAGTGGGGGCCAAGCACCAGTCCGGCAAAAAGATAACCTAGTACAGAGGTAAGGCGTAATTTATAGCAAACAATGGAAACAACAATAGCTGTTCCTAGAAAATACAGTATTTCCCACAACGAAGCTGGCAAAATGCCCACAATTCCCCCTAAGTTTACAATCTTTTTTATTTAATCATATAATCGTTAGAAAATCTATTGTTTTCAACAACTAAAGAAGTCGTTAACAATCTCCATACCCCATAACATCTACTTTGGCATTAAAGTGTCTGTACTAATAGCTGACTTCATCGTAATAAAAATCCATGGGGAAAGGATCTAAATTCTTTAAAGGAAAAAATCCACAGAAGCTTACTGACGTGAAAGGTCCTCAACTTTTTTAGCTTGTTCATTTTTCATACGGGCATAGAGCCATTGCTCATTTGCATCTCCTTGATCAGCAAGACGTTTATGGTATTCTAGTGTATCAGATTCACTAGCTTCGGCATGGGTAAAGTTTGAATTATATAATTTCAAGATTACTCCTGCAGGTAGCAGTATGTGTACCAATGGTTTCCTATAGCCGCTATTTACATGCGAATTGTTGTTAAACCGGAAGGGAGATTTTAGTAAAGAAGGAGCTGTAAAATTTTCAAGTGGAGGCTTTAACTTAGAAAATTGGCGGTTTAATAAGGGGGGACAATCAAACGCCAGGGGAGAACCGCCTATCATAGCCCTTCTCATTACTCTGCTTACCTCATTTCCTAAGGCTTTTGTGGCGCTTTGGGCACAGCAGGTATAAAAACTTATTAAACAAAAAAATAAAATATATCTGAAAATCATCTTCAACTCCTATGAGAGAAATATGAGTTAGATGTTTTCTTTTGTCAATTTTTTTTATGGATAATAGGAAGTTTATAAAGGGATTACGTCAAAATCCATCACGGGGGTAGATTATATAGCTGAATTCATATAATTTGAGTATAAAAATGCCGCTCTCGTGATTCTCTCGGGCGTGACCCGAGAGTCCACTAAAAAATCAGCAATACGGCTGTGGCTATGGGCCCCCGTGTCGGAGCACGGGGGAGTCACGAGGGAATAATCGAGTTCTATATTTTTGCTCATTTTATAGGCTATTAA
>JBMDXI010000085.1:0-3532 GCA_048595075.1 Alphaproteobacteria bacterium | reverse complement strand
CTAGGAACGAACAATGTGGGAGACAACGGAGTAAACACTCTTGCTTCACTTCTTCATCATGTTCCCTATCTTAAGGAGTTGTGCTTGTCAGCAAATAGCATACAACTAAGTGACGAAACAATAAAATCTCTTGCGTTATCTTTGGTCCCTCTTACGGAATTCAAGACGCTTAAACTTATGGGTATGTGTCCTGGATTTGAAACGTGTAATTTCTTGAGGGAAGAGATTTGTATAAAAAAAATCTTCTTTATAAAGATGTAGTAACATTTTATAAAAGAATCATAGGTTTGTTGGAAGGAAAAGAGCATCCATAAAAGTATGAAGTTTAACAGCTCACAAGCATCTTTTCCTTCCTTTTTTTCACCCTTTCTGCGAGGTGAATTAGATATACAACTATACAGAAAGATAGGCTATAATAATTATAGAATGGTAATTTATAGAAGGAGATTTTATATGTTTCAGTTTTTAAAAATTTTCATAATCTATCTACCGGTATTAAACACCCCCCTTCTCTATGCAGCCAGTGACACTGCAGATTCTAGGCTCTTTGATACCACAAGAAACTTTCGGTTAACCTCAAAAGAGGTATTGCACCAAAATATTATAGATAAAATGCCATTCTTATATGATTTTATAGGAAAGACTCCTCTCCTTCAAAGTATAGAAAATCAAACAAAAAATTCTTTGGAAGTTTACAATGCGATGAAGACTGCTTATGGGCGCTATACAAATGATCCCAATCCAGATGGTATGCCTCTTACATTTGATGCAATACCCTCTAAGATGTTATGGAACAGAGTTCGTTTAGATTTATTTGAGTCTCTTCTCAAAGACTCCAGACCCCTATGAGATTAAAAAGAACTTAAAATTTGCAAAATACCATGGCTCCTATTACAATTGAAGGTATGGCTATAAAATACAGGTTAGAAAAAGATTCATTAGGAGAACTTCATATACCGGCAGATAAATATTGGGGCCCTGAAACCCAACGTGCCCTTCTGCTTTTTCAAATTGGTAGCGAAAAGACTCCTTTGGCCTTTATTCGTGCTTTTGCCTTGCAGAAAAAAGTCGCTGCTTTAGCTAATACCCAGCTTGGAGAATTGAGTGCCCCTGTCGGAAATGCAATCGTCCGAGCCGCTGAAGAAGTCATAGACGGAAAATGGGATGATCACTTTCCACTGTCTATTTGGCAAGACGGCGCAGGGAGCCACCTCAATATGAACTTAAATGAAGTAATTGCCCGTCGTGCAGAGGAACTCTTACCACCGGGAAACGTTCAACCCATTCATCCTAAAGATCATGTGAATTGTAGCCAATCAACCAATGATTCATTTCCCACAGCCCTCCATATAGCGATTACTCGGGAAACACATACAAAATTACTTCCATCCTTGAATACGCTGGCAACCGCCTTAAAGGAAAAAGCGGAAAAATTTTCCTCTCTTATAAAAGTAGGTCGTACCCATTTACAAGATGCAACCCCTTTGACATTGGGACAAGAATTTTCAGGCTATGTCACCCAAATTCATTTAGGGATTGAACGTATAGAAGAAAGCTTAAAGCATATTTATCATCTCGCTCAAGGAGGCACTGCGGTCGGAACAGGTGTTAACTCATGCAAAAAATTTGCCCCCCTGTTTATAGAGATTTTGCAGGATTTAGCCACTTACCCCTTTATCATCACCCCTAACAAATTCGAAGCGCTGGCTAGCCGTGATGCCTGTGTAAATTTTTCAGGCGCCTTAAATACGCTAGCAGTTTCTCTTATGAAAATTGCCAATGATATAAAGCTATTAGCCTCTGGACCTCGCTGTGGATTGACCGAACTTTTTTTGCCTTTAAATGAGCCAGGTACTTCTATTATGCCAGGCAAATCCAACCCTACACAAGCTGAAGCTTTGTCTATGGTAGCTACCCAAGTGATGGGCAACAATATGGCCATCACTATAGGCGGTGCAAATGGTCATTTAGAATTAAATACCTTTATGCCCGTGATTATGTATAATGTTTTACAATCCATTCAATTATTGGCTGATGCGAGTCAAAGCTTTGCAGAAAATTGCATCCAAGGGATTGAAGCAAATACAGAAAAAATAGCTTCCTATTTGGAAAGTACGCTCATGTTAGTCACCGCTTTAAGTCCTCATATCGGTTATGACTCAGCAACAAAAGCAGCCCAAACTGCAGAGGAATATAATATTTCCTTGAAGGAAGCTGTCTTAAAATTAGGGCTTGCCAGTTCCCGCCAATTTGATGAGTGGGTTAATCCTCGCAATATGCTTTCTCCCCACTGATGTCCTCACCTTTGCAAAAAAAATCTTTCACCCTGATGGGGCACCCAACATCCGTTGCCCTAGAGGCTGAATTCTGGCATGAATTAGCTGCTATTGCCCATTGCCAAAATATTTCCTTAACGGCTTTAGTAGCCAGCATTGATACAAGTCGGGCCCATAGTTTGGCTAGTGCCTTAAGAATCTATGTTATCACCCATTTAAAAAGTGCAGATAAATCAGCTAAAAACTGATAGTAAAGTACACATTTTTTCTTTTCCTTACCAATATTTTATGATAAGCTTCCTTTGAATTGAGAGGAGAAGAAAATGAGGTTATTTTCTGCACTTAGACGAGACCAACGAGAAGCCATAGGTTTACTTCAAATTGGAACTTTCTTAGAGTATTTCGACTTAATGCTCTATATTCATATGGCTGTTCTACTCAATGAATTATTCTTTCCTAAAACTGATCCCCATACAGCCGGATTATTAACAGCTTTTAGCTTTTGTTCTACCTATGCTCTAAGGCCTTTCGGGGCTCTCTTGTTTGGATATATTGGTGATAACGTTGGTCGCAAAACCACAGTTGTTATTACCACGAGTATGATGGCTCTTTCTTGTATGGTGATGGCCTCCTTACCTACTTACGCTGAAATTGGGATAAGAGCAGCTTGGATTATGATTGCTTGCCGTATTTTTCAAGGTCTTTCTTCTATGGGAGAAATTATCGGGGCTCAAATCTACACCATGGAAATCACCCGCCCTCCTATTCAAGCTTGTGCTGTATCTTTAATTGGATGCGCTTCTCGCGTAGGAGGAACCCTGGCTTTGGCGGTGGCTACCCTTGTCACATCTCATGGATTTAATTGGCGAATTGGATTTTGGATGGGGGCAACCATTGCATTGGTAGGAGGTATCGCCCGTACAAAATTGCGGGAAACCCCTGAATTTGTAGACATGAAACGTCGTATAGAAAAGGCTGTTCAAGAGTCTAGCGCGATAGGGCTAGGGGAAGCTGCTAAGTTATTAGAAAAAACTAATAAAGCTTGGAAAGAAAAAGTTTCTCCCAAAACATGTTTTGCTCTCTTCATAACGGAATGTGCCCATGCGATAGGGTTGTATTTTACCTTCATCCATTGCGGTATGATTTTAAAAAACACCTTTGGGTATTCTCCTGAGCAAATAATCCATCAAAACTTTATTGTATCTATTTTTCAAATGATTTCATTTTTTGGTCTAACATTTTTAGCTTTGAATGTA
>JBMDXI010000084.1:0-5595 GCA_048595075.1 Alphaproteobacteria bacterium | reverse complement strand
TTTTTCAACCCCGCGCGCTCTTTATAATGAATTTTTTGCCATAGCTCAATTCATATAAAAAGTAGTATAAAAGTAGGATTTAATTCGTTTCTGAATACAATAACATCAAAAACAATTGAAAAATATTAAAAAATTTTATATAATTAAAATAGTTAAAAAAATAACAACAGGGGAAAGCAAGCCATGAAAATAGTTGCCACATTAATTGTCTTACTATCCTCTTTAATGGTATCCCCGGCCTGGGGCACTCTCCCTAATATCCATAAAAAGAAAATTAACAATAAAAAAATGCGAACCATTCAAAGTTCTGTCTTTTTTATTACAGACCCTATTAATTATTCATATGGATATGACGATGATGCAAAAAATTTTTCTGCAGACTCTCTTCAAGAAGTAAAAGAAGTCTTTACAAAAGAGTGGTTGATTTTTGTTAATATTCATGGTTCTGCACCTCTTAATGTAACTTCTATCTATAAACAGGATTATCGCACATTATCCTGGGTTACCCCCCTCAAATGGGCCACAAATTCTATAAACTCTTTGAATGCCCCTCATGAAAAGCTGGCCCTACTTAAAGAGTGGTCAAACCATAAATATAGAAAATATATAACTTTCATTTTTATCCCTCCCCATACGTCTATGAGTTTTAAAATTGGCCTTGCAGCGCCCCAAGCGGGAGTCAAGGAATATAGAAATGGTTATGGTGTACAAATAAGATTAAAAAGCTTGCCAACCAAATCAATTGTTTGCACATTGCCTTTACTAAGAACATCTCAACTATCTCTTTCTAAATCTGAGAAAAAAATAAAAATGATTCCCTTAATTAAAGAAGCAATTCATTCCATTAATCAACTTGACAAAGCTATTTCACTAGGAATGGACAGTCTCTCTAAAAATCTTCCCCCTCGATCCATAGTTGCACGAAGGCCCTCGAACAGCTCTTTTGATTTAGTATCTCCAGATATGACGAAGGATTATGAAGATTCAGAATATACCTTAGATACTGAACCAATTATCTGGATTAAAGAATTCTTAAAAGATTTTTTTAAGAACAACACATAAAAGAAAAAATAAATCGAAAATTCATAACTTTAACCCTCCTTAAGTTATATATTATAGAGAAACTAAAGCTTATTTTTCAGGGCGTCAAACTCAAGTGGGAAAAAAATTATTAAAATGTAATCGGGTATCTAACCCCTGCCCCTTGGCCATATCGTTGTACTAATGAGAGTTCTGTCATTTGGGTTAACCCATAATAACTGTGTTAGTTCAACAATCTTTTAATTTTTCATCTAATTTAATGTGCAACATCGGGCAATAATTTAATTAATATAGCTAAATCAATTTAAAGTGAGTATATAGTTGATGCTGACGCATACCAGCGACGAATTTCGACATAATCATTTTATAAGTTTTCAGCTATAAGACCCCCCTCGTGATTCTCTCGGGCATTCTCCGCGGGTCTATAACAAAATTGGCCACAATACGGCTGTAGCTATGGGCCCCCATGTCAAGCACGGAGGGATCACAGAGGGGTATTTGAACTCTATTTTCATACTCACTTTATAATAGATTAACTATAACGCATCCCTTGTATTTTTTGGTCCAGAGCTCGTCTGTAATAAGTAAAGTTTTCTAAATTTCTTCCTGCCAAATTCTTTTGAGAGGGCATTTTAATATTTTTAGGATTAATCTGGCTGTTTTTAAAGAGAACTTCGTAATGTAAATGGGGGCCCGTTGCCCGGCCTGTAGCCCCCACATACCCAATAATATCCCCTTGTTTCACACGGGCCCCTTTACGAAGGTTTTTTCCATAAGCACTTAGATGTGCATAAGCTGTAGAATAAGTGGGAGAATGCTGAATTAAAATATAATTTCCGTAAGAGCCCAAATATCCTATTTTTTTCACAGACCCGTCCCCCGCTGCCATGACAGGCGTTCCTGTACGTGCCCTAAAGTCCACCCCTTTATGCAGTTTTGTAAACCCTAGAATAGGATGCATGCGATGGCCGAAGCCAGAATTAACACGCGCCCCTTTAATGGGGGTTTGAAGGAGCGCTTTTCTAATTCCCTGTCCTTTTTCATCAAAATATTCAATTTCTGTTTCTTTTAAAGAGTAGCGATAGATTTTATAACGTTCTTTTTTAGTTACCAAATTGATATATACAATGCTTCCTGTATCCACAAACCCAGTTTCATCATCATATGCTTTTTCAATAAGAACTTCGAAAGTGTCACCGCGCTGGATAGACCGTTGCAAGTCCAAGGAATAGCTTAAAAGTTTGGCTAGCTTATTAAGATTAGCTTTCGTCATTCCACTTCTTAACACATCCGAATAAATGCTTTTTTGAATAGTACCTTTGAAATACTTTAAGCGATGAGGCAAGGCATAGGGCTGATATTCCAACGTAAACTTGCCTGTTTGAGCATCTTTTATGACTGAAAATTTCCTCCCCGGAGGCGTTAAAAGAACAATCTTGCTGAGCTTTAACATGGCTCCAGGTTCAATTTTAGAGTAAGTAAGATAAAACCGTTGCCCTCGACTTACTTGAGTAGATTTATAATAAGGTTGCAATGCCTGTAAAATCTCTTTCCCTAAGGAAGAACTCACTCCATTTGCCTTTAAGAAGTTGATAAAAAGTCCATCTTTTTTGACAACCAAGTCCCGTTTGAAAATGGAGGGTTTAGAAGCATTCGAAGCCAGCCCTGCGCTTAAAGCATCTGCCTGTTTTTTTAAAGTAGTGATATCAAGTTTTGTATCTTTTGGATCACGGATTTCCTTGTTTTCAGGCTCTTCTTTCACAGCCTCTAAAGAAGATGAAGAAGGGTTTATATTACGGTAAATATCAAAGCAAGCTAAGAAAATACCAATAATTAAGCAACCAACAGCAATCAACAATTCTAAACGACGAAATTTCATGAAGTACTTCCCGGGAGTCCTTTCGTGGTAGAGTATTCAAAATGGAATATTTCTCCCGGATACACGATAGATCGACAATGATGGGCTGCTTGAGCAGCCTCAGCAAAGCCCGTCAAAATCAGTTTCTGCTTATGTGGATAAGAAGCAATATCCCCGATTGCAAAAATGCCTGGCTCAGAGGTTTCACAGGTAGCAGGATTCACCACAATATGGGATTTATCGAGCGCTAACCCCCATGAGGCAATAGGCCCTAGATTCATAGATAATCCAAAAAATGGTAGTAGATAATCCGCCTCAATAATGCGTTGTTGCCCATCCAAATCTTCCAGAACTACGTGGGTTAAGTGGCCATTATCCCCTTGCAATCCCCCTAATTGAAAGGGAATAGCAAGGTCAATAGAATCTTGGGCAGCTAATTCATGCACACGTCCCACATTTTCAGGGGCCGCTTTAAACTTAGAGCGTCGATGCACTAATGTAATTCGCTTCGCCAAGGGAAAAAGGTTAAGTGTCCAGTCAATAGCTGAGTCGCCCCCCCCTATAATAACCACTTTTTTATCCCGAAACTGTTCAGGGTTTTTAACATGATAAAAAACACTTTTATTTTCAAAAGATGTAATATTTTCAAGGGGCGGCCTATTGGGGCCGAATGCTCCTACTCCCGCTGCAATGATAACAGTTTTGGAATGAATAGTGGTGGATGCAGAAGTGACAATTTCCCATCCGCCTTCTATACGTTGTAAACATGTCACTTGTTGATTAAGGTGATACACAGGATGAAAAGGCGCTGCCTGCTCTTTTAGATTATCAATTAACTTCCCAGCTAAGATCTTTGGATGAGCAGGAATATCATAAATAGGCTTTTCTGGATAAAGGGCGGTACATTGCCCCCCCACTTCAGGCAATGCATCAATAACGTGGGTTTTAAGCTTCATCATCCCACATTCAAAAATAGCAAACAAGCCAACAGGGCCTGCTCCAATTAGCGTAACATCTGTTGTATGAACCATGATCTCCTTTAAGTTTACGTCAAGAATTGTTATAATTTTTAAATGAAAATAAAAACATATACGCTTCTATCTAAAAAAGATACTAAAAAATTAGCTTTAACACTAGCGCAATTCGTGCAAAAAGGCTGCATTATCTTATTACAAGGGGATCTAGGAGCAGGCAAAACGACATTTGCACGCTTGTTCATTCGTTCTTTGCTGGGAGATAGCATTGAGGTTCCCAGCCCTACTTTTACGTTGGTGCAAACTTATGCACATACCCCCTTTACCATTTGGCATTTTGATCTCTATCGATTAAAAGACCCGGGTGAAGCCTTCGAATTAGGACTGGAACAAGCCTATGAAGAGGGAGTCACCCTTATAGAATGGCCTGAAAAGTTAGGACCTTACATGCCTAAAGAATATATTAAGCTCCACTTTCAGCACCATAACTATAAGCGGTTTGTCGACGTTTCAGTTCCTGATTCATTGGCTTATAGCTGGTAACTTATTTTTTATCCCCCCTACAATAGCTTCTTTCATTGCCTGAGGAACAGGTATTCTCCATTGTAAATTAGGATTTAAAGGGCAATTATGATGATTCGTCCGTTGATGGATTAAAGAACCACACCTACAAGGCCTTTTTTTAAGGTTAGAATCATCATCTAAATCATCTTTGTGTTTAGGTTGAGAGGTGGTTTTAGTGTTAGGCTTAGAGTAAGGAATAGTTTCCACCCCCTTTAAAGGAATAGGAGGCGGAGGAAGATCATATGTTGCGTTTATAGGGCTCTCGTTATGTTGATAATCGGGCGTTAGCTGGGCCCTGGAATGAAAGCCCAAATCAGCATTAAAGGGAGGCGTTGTAATTGTTACGGGGGGAAGGCTAATGAGCTGAGAACCCACTTGAACAGCCTGCTGTGTGTTTGTTTGTGTCCCATAATCATTTCCTAGCATATGGGAAGAAGCAGGATATTGCGGGGGATAGACGACTCCACCCAAATTTATTTGCATATATAAACCTGGCACGCCATTATAAAAGCCTGGATAAGTAACGATTTGGGAAGATTGCATACCAGGAAAGGGGGCCTGACTTACAAAAGATTGAGAAAGAGATGATTGTCCGACATCTCCCTTAAAACTTCTAACAAAAGTCTGGTACTGCCCCGTAGTCTGAGGCACCAAAGATGAGCGAGCGATATTATATCTCTCAATAGAGTCTCTTTGAGAAGCTCCTTGCAGATTTTTTAGGTTAAAACAACAGGCAACACCGATAAGAAATCCTAAAATTTTTTTCATTATTTTCTCCATTAAATTACTATTCTTTTATTAAAAGTTCTTAAAATATCTGAACTTTAAAAATTTGAAGAAGCCAATAGCACAGTAAAAAAAATAAGTAAATAAAAATTTATACAGGGGAATACTTATATTTTGAAGAAAATCATAATATATAGCTAGAAGCTTATATAACCTCAACTATGGAATAAAGAAGTGGATAGAAGAGATAAGCTATGAAGGTTAAGAGAAGGTTTTTTTTGTTTAAAAGACTAAGCGACGATAGCAGCAAAAATATTGATAAAGAAATTGGGGGAAGAGCGATGTCTAGAATGCTCAAGAGAGCAAATAGCCTTGAGTTGACCGATAACAGTCTCAACTAAATTACGTTTAGAAAGATAGAGTTTTTGAAGG
>JBMDXI010000083.1:0-2837 GCA_048595075.1 Alphaproteobacteria bacterium | reverse complement strand
CACACAAATAATCGCTTCATGACTGGCTTTATGGGCAAGCCATGGGGCACCTGCCACATCGCCAATAGCATAAAGACCAGGCTCGTCAGTGGCTGACCATTGATTCGTTTGGATTTGATTTTTCTCAACACGACATTTTGTATTTTCAAGGCCTATGTTTTCCACATTTCCTTGGATGCCGGCTGCGACGAGAACACGATCCACAACAAGGGTGTTTTTTTCAGTTCCGGTATTCAAAACAACTTTTACTTCCTGCGAAGCTTTTGTAAGAGACTCTATTTTTGTGTTGGTATAAAACTTGATTCCTTGCTTTTCAAAAGCTTTGCGGGCCAGTGCAGAAATTTCAGTGTCCTCCACCGGTAAAATACGATCTTGTATTTCCACAACTGTTACTTCTGCGCCTAAGGTGCGGTAAAAGCTTGCAAATTCTATACCTATGGCTCCTGATCCTACCACTAAAAGACGTTTGGGAAATTCATCGGGTACCATAGCTTCTTTAGAAGTCCAAATCAGTTTTCCATCAGGCTCTAAACCAGGAAGAACACGAGGCCGCGCCCCTGTAGCCACGATAATATGAGGGGCTGTTAAGACACCTACTCCTTCAACTTCGATTTTCTTTTGACCGAGCAATTTAGCAGTGCCCATCATAACTGTTACATTATTTTTTTTCATTAAATGGACAATCCCTTGAGAGAGTTTCTTAGAAACATCCCTAGAACGTTTCACGATCTTTTGTAGATCAAATCCCACATGGGTAGCTGTAAGACCAAAGTCTTCCAGATGATGTAGCGTGTGATATATTTCCGCTGCTCTTAATAAGGCCTTTGTGGGGATACAGCCCCAATTCAAACAAACTCCCCCTAGAGCTTCTTTTTCTACAAGTGCTACTTTCATACCTAGCTGAGCCCCCCGAATAGCAGCTACATAGCCGCCCGGGCCTGCGCCGATCACGATCAAATCAAATGCTTGGGTCATCGAAATTTTCCTTTTAAATTAACATCAAAGCTGGGTTTTCTATATATTTCTTCACAGCGTTTAATAAATCTGCCGCTACTTTACCATCAATAACACGATGGTCGACAGATAGCGTACAGGTCATGACCGTTGCAATTTCAACTCGTCCATTTTGAATAATAGGACGCGATTGGCCGGCCCCTACAGCTAAGATGCCTGCTTGAGGAGGATTCACGATAGCACTAAACTGAGGAATATTATACATCCCTAGATTTGATACGCTAACACACCCGCCTTGGAATTCTTCGGGCTTTAACTTATTGTCTTTGGCTTTTTTGGCTAACTCTTTCATTTCGCTAGAGATTTCAAAAATACTTTTCAAGTCAGCTTGCTTAATAATAGGGGTAATCAAACCATCTTCAAGGGCCACAGCTACAGCTATATCTGCATAGGTATAGTAACGAATGGTATCACCCATCCAGGAAGCCCTTGCAGCAGGAACGTCCCGTAATCCTAAGGCACATGCCCGAATAATGAAATCGTTAACGGTTATTTTAACACCCTCCACATTATCATTCACAGATTTACGGAGCGCTAATAAAGTATCCAACTGAAAATCTGTCGTAAGGTAAAAATGGGGAATTGTTTGCTTGGATTCTAACAATCGCTTTGCTATCACTTTACGCATAGATCCTACAGGTGCATCCTTGAAAAGAGGGCCCTGCGGTGTGCCTCGTGTACGACTGAATACCCCTGCGCCTGAAGCAGGGGCTTTTTCTAGGTTGTCGACATCTTTTTTGATAATACGCCCACGGGGGCCTGATCCCACAATTTCTTGTAAATTGATGTTATTTGCTTGGGCAATTCTTTTAGCTAAGGGTGAGGCAAATACACGCTCTCCCACTCCCAGATTAGGTGATGCAGACATTTCTTGTGCAGGAGGTGATGTATTTTCTAGTGGTTGGTCTGCTGGTGTTGATGGAGCTATTGTACTGCTAGATACTTGGTAACTTTCTAAAGATGAAGAACTTTCCCCCTTCTCTAAAAGAAGAGCAATAGGTGTGTTTACTTTCACTCCTTCAGTTTTTTCCGCAATAAGAATTTTTCCCAAGGTGCCTTCATCAACGGCCTCAATTTCCATGGTTGCTTTATCTGTTTCGATTTCCGCTACCAAATCGCCTGCTTTTACCATATCTCCTTCTTTTTTATGCCACTTCAAAAGAGTTCCTTCAGTCATAGTAGGGGATAGGGCTGGCATTAAAATGGGGATAGGCATATTATTCCTCTTATTGATTATAGGTTACTTGTTCCACAGCCCTTACAATATCATCTATTTGGGGCAAAGCTAATTTTTCCAAGTTAGCAGCATAGGGCAACGGAATATCTTTTCCGGTAACACGCATAACAGGCGCATCTAAGTAGTCAAAAGCATGTTCCATCATGAGGGCAGCTATTTCAGCGCCCATCCCACTGGTCGGCCATCCCTCTTCAACCGATACCAATCGATTGGTTTTCTGGACTGACCTAACGATTAAATCTGTATCTAAAGGACGTAATGTTCTTAAATCAATTACCTCTGCGCTAATTCCTTTTTGAGCTAAAATATCAGCGGCTTTCAAAGCTTTATCCACCATAATGGAAAAAGCAGTAATCGTTACGTCTGTTCCTTCGCGGGCAATACGGCCTTTTCCGATAGGGATTGTATATTCTCCCTCAGGCACGTCGAAAGAATGTCCATATAAGAGCTCATTTTCCAAAAAGACCACAGGGTTAGGATCGCGAATGGCGGACTTTAACAAGCCTTTCGCATCAGCCGCTGTATAAGGGGCGATTACTTTTAGTCCAGGACAGTGAGAATACCAACTGGCAAAACATTGGGAATG
>JBMDXI010000082.1:0-3445 GCA_048595075.1 Alphaproteobacteria bacterium | reverse complement strand
CCTTCGGCCTGGTTTTTGTGGTGGGCTCTATTATTTCTCTCAGCAGTACCGCTGTGGCCATTAAAATGCTAGAAAGCATGGGAGAGCTTAAAACAGACACAGGCCATTTAACAATCAGTATTCTGATTGCCCAAGACTTGGCTTTCGTACCCATGGTTCTAGCCATCGATGGGTTAGGATCACCTGAGCTTAGCTTTGGCTTCCTTGCAAGCAAGATTATTTTGTCGGTCAGCATTCTGGCCTCGCTTGTTTGGTACTTAAGCCGAACGGATCGTGTTCATGTTCCTTTTTTAAATCAGATTTCTAATTCCGGAGAGTTGTTACCCCTTCTCACCCTTAGCTTTTGTTTTGGCCTAGCCGCCCTAACAGGAGCAGTGGGATTATCAGCCTCCTATGGAGCATTTTTAGCAGGGCTTATCTTAGGAAACACAGCTGAGCGACATGAAATTATTAAAGCAACCCACCCCATTCAAAGTACACTCCTGATGGTCTTTTTCCTCTCTATCGGACTCTTGATTGATTTAAAGTTTATCTGGGATCATTTGACTCTCATCAGTATCTTGATGCTGGTTATTGCAGTGGGAAAGACTGCGCTCAACGCTGGCATTTTGCATATTTTTAAGCAAACTTGGACTGTCTCTTTCATCAGCAGCTTAGTACTGGCTCAAATCGGAGAGTTTTCTTTTGTGCTAGCGGATACCGCTGCCACAGCCCAACTTCTAACACCTAATGATCATAAATTAGTCATTTCGTTAACAGTACTTTCCCTTATTTTCAGCCCCTTCTGGATGAGTATTGCCCGCAAATTCCAAAGCTTGGAAAAAATCAATGCCATTTACCAAGCTTCCTTAGGAGCACCTAAGGGGATCAAAAATAAGATATTAAGTTTTTTCAAATGGAACCAATCAGACGATCTATAGCTTACGAACCTTCCTTTGAATTTGAAGATATGCATGAAGGGCCTGTGGTGGGTTTAGACGAAGCAGGATGTGGCGCATGGGTGGGCCCCGTTGTGGCGGGCGCTGCCTTTGTATCAAAATTCTGTGATAAGGAAATTTTAAAAGCCTTGAATGATTCTAAACGGTTAACTGCTAAAGTACGTGACCATCTGTATGAATTTTTCCAAACAAATCCCCATCATGTGCAAACAGCTATTGGCATAACAACGTTGGAAGAAATTGAAAAATTAAACATTCGTCAAGCTGCTCTTCTAGCCATGAAACGGGCCTATGAGAATTTAGGAATTGGGGCAACAGTGGCTTTAGTAGATGGGACGGGCAAACCCCACCTCCCCTGCCCCACACATCTGCTTGTCAAAGGCGATCAACGCAGTTATTCCATTGCAGCTGCATCCATTATGGCGAAAGTAAGTCGCGATCGCTTAATGAAAGCCCTGGGAATAGAATTTCCTGCCTATGGGTGGGATAAAAACGCGGGTTATGGCACAGCCCACCACCAAGAAGCTCTGCAAAAATATGGCGTTACTCCGCACCATCGTAAAACCTACAAACCCATCAAAGCCCTGTTGGGGGAAGCACAGTTTTCATTTAAGCTGTAACAGGTAACGCAGTATGCAACTTAAGAGGAAGTCTTTCTCGAGGACCGGCATTGCTGTAAAGGTCAAGTAATTCGCAGAATTTGAAGCAATACAGCTTTGCACCAAAGTGTGCAATCATGCACCTTTGTACATGGAGGCTTGATCACCACCCCCCTTCAAGGGCTCGTGGTGATCCCGTGCAAGACTTCTGCTCTTTTTAAACTTTTTCAGCAGGTACTTTTGTTCTTTCTTGCAACTCTCCATTTTCTTTAAAAATCTCTTCTTGAGTTAAATGACCTAGAGCATCATAGGTGCGCACTAGGCGAACTTTACCACTTTCAAAGTACTGGGTCAGGGCGCTTTGGGGAATATTACTTTTATAGACTACCTCTTCTAAAATCTTTCCATTGGGATAAAAGATTTGGCTAAGGCCATCTAAATTTCCTTCTTTGTAAAAACACTTTTTGATCAAATTTTTCTTGTCCCCAAAAACATTATATTCTCCCTCTAATTTATCATTTTTGTAAGAAGTGATAATGCTCACATATCCTGCAGGGTTATAATAAATAGCTGGCCCTTCCATCATGTCATTTTTAAAATTAATGTCAGCTATTTTTATACCTTGGACATAGAACACAGCTAACCCTTCTTTTTTACCATTTTCATAAGGAATTTCTTGGATTATTTTCCCTTCCGCATCAAAACCGTAGAGAGGCCCTTGTAATATTCCATTTTCGTAAGAAATAGTTTGAACGAGTTTGCCAGTTTCAGCTGAATAAAGCTCGCGCTTTCCTTTTATTTTATCTTCTGCTAAGGAAAATCGTTGTAGCAATATCCCCTTATCATCCCGCACTTCCTGCACATTCCCTTCTTCAGCGGAAGAGGGAACAGAGTCCATAAGTAACGTAGAATCTTCCAGGGGCGTAGAAATCTTAGGGTCACTTTTAGAGACATTTGCCTCTTGTTTTGCCCGAAGCTGGTCTAAAAAATTTTGGGAAAAATCTGACATTATCTTATCCTAACATAATCATACCACCCTTGACGGTTACGACACCATCTCCTGATATTTGAACCATCGCACCTTTAATAGAAAGCATGGCGTCCCCCTGTTGTTCAATCATCGGAGCCTTCAGAGACATTTGCGCTTGGGCTTGGGCCTCTAATGTTGTTTCGGCTGTCAGTTTATAGCTGAGCGCTTGAACTTGCGCTGCAGCTTGGACCTTTAAGTCATAGGAGGCTGAACTTTCAATGGAAATACCACCTTTGGCTTTAATTGTTAAATTCCCCCCCACTTCCAGCGTATAGTTGCCGTTCACTTTAACATTTTGGTCGCCCTTCACATCGATTGTACGATTACCTTGTTTTAAGGTAATCGTCTCATTTCCTTGTTCTAGGGTTTGGGTGCGATCGCCCTTTTTCAAAGTTACCGTTTCATTGCCATCCTCCAAGGTTTGAGTGCGGTTACCTTTTTTGAGTGTAACGGTTTCATCACCTTCATTTAAGGTCATAGCACGATTGCCTTTTTTCAAAAGAAGAGTGTCATTGCCGCCTTCTTTCTGGCCTTCTAATGTCGTCGTGCGATGTCCATTGAGCACAATTGTGTTTAAATCTTTTTGAGCATGCATATAAATCTCTTCTGCATCCGCTTTATCCTCAAACCGAAGTTCATTAAAGCCTTCCCCCCCTTTTGAGGTATTGGTTTTAATAGTGCTTTTTGTAGGCTCTCCGGGCAGATAAGGGGGAAGATTTTCCCCATTATATACGCACCCTGTTACTAAAGGATAATCGGGATTCCCATTAAGAAAACTTACCACCACCTCTTGCCCTACCCGAGGAATAAACACCATACCCCAATTTTTTCCTGTCCACTGTTGGGCTACTCGGATCCAGCAGGAGGTTTTATCTCCC
>JBMDXI010000081.1:0-9570 GCA_048595075.1 Alphaproteobacteria bacterium | reverse complement strand
ACTTTTTTGAACCCTATTCCTTCCTCTTTTTTTACTTTTAACACTTTTTCTCGGAAGTCTCTTGAGTATGCCATGGCTCTCCTTTTTTTCTTTTTTCCTGACTTCCATTACTATACTACTTTTATATGGGATTGACTATATGGCAGTGTTGTTGAACGATCTCTTTTTTCCTAAAACTGACCCTCATACAGCTGGACTTTTAACGGCTTTCACCTTTTGTTCTACTTATCTTTTACGACCCATTGGGGCCTTAATATTTGGTTACATTGGGGATAATATAGGTCGCAAGGCAACGGTTGTGATCACCACCTCCATGATGGCATTTTCATCCATTATTATAGCTAGTTTACCTACCTATGAACAAATAGGTATCGCTGCTGCGTGGATCATGAGGGCTTGTCGTATCAGTCAAGGGCTTTCCTCCATGGGAGAAATCATTGGCGCTGAGATTTATACCATGGAAATCACAAAGCCTCCTTTGCGATATCCATGCACAGCTTTTATTTTCTGTAGTAGTCGATTTGGGAGTATGGCAGCATTAGGAATTGCTACTTTAGTGACTTCCCATGGGTTCAATTGGCGTGTTGCATTTTGGATAGGTGCTACCATTGCTGTTGTGGGATCCCTTGCGCGCACGCGTTTGCGAGAAACTCCAGAGTTTGCAGATTTAAAACTTCGTATGAAGAAAGCTATTGAAAAATCTCACAAGGGAGGGCTAGAGACAGCTGCAGATATCTTGGAAAAAACCAATAAAGCGTGGAAAGAAGAAGTGAATCCTAAAATAAGTATAGGATTTTTTATGATACAGTCTGCCTGTGCTATTGGATTTTACTTTACCTATATTCATGGGGCTAGTATTTTGAAAAATACTTTTAACTATTCCTCAGAAGACATTATTTATAGAAATTTTATTCTATCCATTTTTACTCTAGCAGGGGCGATTTTTTCTACTCTTTTAGCCGTTAAAATAGATGCTCTAAAAATAGTCAAGGTAAGAACGGGGATATTTTTACTGCTTGCTACTATTTTTCCTATTGTAGTAGAAACTCAAAAGAGTGAGACAACTTTTTTTATTCTACAAAGTTTTTTTGCTTTACTCCTCTTAGCCTCACACCCTGCAACTGCAAATATATATGAACATTTTCCTGTATTAGAAGATTTACATATATTACTTTTATATATGCCCTTTCCCGTGCTCTTATTTATATTATTACCTCTTTCGGATTGGTATATTTGACAGAGTTTTTTGGTCAATGGGGAGCCTTAGTTTTATTGGCACCCTCTACAATGGGTATGCTATGGGCAGTGGGATATTTCCAGAGATTAAGAAATATAGCTGGAAACTTATAAAATTATTACATCGAAATTCGTCGCTGGTGTGCGTCAGCACACGGTCGCTCCTCATTTCTCGTCCTCATTTTAAACTTTCTCAGCTATAGAGTGCAATCTCAACTTTCAGATGGAGAGTGGAAAGAAGTCTGACGAAAAAACCTTTAATGAGGAATATTCCAAGCCATCCACTGATGGGGATTAATAGGGATTCCCTGGTGGCGCAATTCTAAATATAGAAAGTTTTTTTGATCATGTCCTTCGACAATGCCTAAGGGCTCACCCGCTCGTACCCATTCTCCCGTAATAACATCTAAACGATCTAAACCAGTTAAGACCGTATGATAATGGGTGTGATGGGCAATAATCACAATTTGTTTGTATAGCCGAAAGGGGCCAGCGTACACAATTTGACCCGAGAGAGGAGCAAAAACGAATTCACCTGGACGGGTTTCAAAGACGACCCCTTTCCCTTCAGGACTCATAGGATGTTTCTCAGTAAAGGGGGCTAAAATCTTTCCTTGGACTGGTTTTACCTTATAAAGCGGGGCCTTAGAATCAGCAGATATCTCAGCACTCAGAGGAGGAGAAAGAGGAACTGGTTTCACTTTCGAAATAAGTTCTTTAAAGTTAGAAGATTGGTTGGCAAGCTTTTGGGCTTTCTTTAAAAGAGCTTGGTTCTTTTTTATTTCTTGGGCTTGCTTTTGTTTTTGGCGTTGGATCAATTTTTCTAGTTGTTCTTTTTTCTCTTTATAAACATCTAACTGTTTCTCAAGAGTTACTTTCTTTTCAGTTGTTTGATGGGTTGTTTCTTCTATTTGCTTTAAGTCAGCCCCAATTTTCTGAACCTGAGATTGTAAGGCGTGAATATACTGCTTCAGCAGGATAGCAGATTGTACCGTAACTTCAGGGTTTTTTTGTGTCAGTACATAGGAGGGCATATTCTTTTTAAGCTGGTAAAGGGTCACCAATAACGTATGGGCCTTTTGATACTGTTGTTTTAGCAGTGCTGTTTTCTCTTGTTTTGTTTGTTCGAGCGTCTTTAATTCTTTTTCTAGGGTATCAAGAGTAGCTTCTGCCTCGCGGTATTCTTGGGCAACTTGGCCGAGAGTTTGTGTTAAGTTTTGTGCCTTAGAAGGGCTTTTTCCATGAATATCATTAAGAATAAAAAAAATGACAAAAACGGCATAGAAGAAGGTAGAAATTTTTTGCAGAGGGTTTTGCATTTTATTCTATTAACGATTGTCCCGTCATTTCTGGAGGGATGGGGAGATGAAGGAGTGTCAAAAGAGTAGGGGCTACATCTGCAAGCATCCCATGAGACTTGAGGGCTACAGGCGGATTGCTAATGACGATGAAAGGAACTAAATTTGTGGTATGAGAAGTATGGGGTTCATGGGTTTTAGGATTTTCCATCATCTCTGCGTTGCCATGGTCAGCGGTGATGACGAGTACCCCGCCGGCTTCTAATGTTGCGGTGGCTACCTTACCTAAGCAATTATCCACGACTTCAACAGCTTGAATAGTAGGTTCCAGATGTCCTGTATGTCCAACCATATCTGTGTTTGCATAGTTTATAATAATCACATCTGTCTTAGCTGATTGGATAGCTTGTATGACTTTTTCGGTAATTTCAGGGGCTGACATGGCAGGCTGAAGATCATACGTCGTCACAGGAGGGGAAGGAATAAGTGCCCGCTCTTCCTGAGGAAAAGGTGTTTCTTTCCCCCCATTTAAAAAGTAAGTGACGTGCTCATATTTTTCTGTTTCAGCTATTCTTATTTGAGTTAAGTGGGCTTGGGAGAGAACCTCCCCTAAAGTATGAGTGGGCTGATTAGGGGGAAATAAAACATCCATAGAACTGTCTAAATCTTTCGCGTAAGAGGTCATAGCGAGTTTCATAGAAAATTTCGGGAAACCAGAACGCTCAAAAGCAGTGAAGCTAGGCTCTATAAGGGCTCGTAAAAGTTGCCGCACACGATCAGCACGGAAATTAGTCATGAAAAGGGCGTCTTCTTCTTTAACTCCTGCATAATTTTTTTCGACCAGAGGGGGAATAAATTCGTCAGTGATACCCTTTTTATAAAAATCTTGAAGAATATCTATAAGTTCTGCTTCATTGGCGAAATGCCGAGGTGTTTTGGCTGACACCATAGCATCGACTGCTTTTTGCGTGCGATCCCATCGATTATCCCTGTCCATCGCATAGTAGCGTCCCATCACAGTAACTAGCTGAAGAGAAGGATGACGATGTAAGTGGCCATAAAGTTCTTTTAGGTAAGAAACAGCACTGGCAGGAGGGGTGTCGCGCCCATCTAAAAAGGCGTGTAGTTTTACTGTAATGTGGTGGCTTCCTAAGAAGTCGAGAATTGCAAATAAATGATCCTGATGAGAGTGGACGCCACCTGGGGATAATAAACCAAGTACATGACAAGCAGCTTTTGTTTTTTTGAGGTGCTCTACTAACTTTAAGAGAAGAGGGTTTTTAAAAAAATCGCCACTTGCGACACTTTTAGAAATGCGAGGAAGGTCTTGGAAAATAACGCGTCCAGCGCCAATGGTCATATGTCCTACTTCTGAATTTCCCATTTGGCCCACCGGAAGCCCCACGTTTTCGCCTGATGCATCTAAGAAGCAAGTGGGATAAAGATTGTTCCAGTGATCCCACGTAGGTGTTTTAGCCAGGGTAATTGCATTGAAAGGAGACGGCTTAGCATGGCCCCAGCCATCTAAAATACATAAAACTAAGGGTTTTGGACGTTTCATTAGCATATAATTTTTATACTTGAATATGGGGTGGATTACAATCTCTTCACTCTATACCTAATCCCTTATAAAGTGAGTGCGCAGATTTTAGAAAGCATAAAAATGTAAAAAAAATAAATTTTTCAAAATAATGCGAAAAATTACTTGGCGAAAAAAAATAAAAAGGCTATATAGAAAGGATAAAAAAAATAAAGCCGGATTAGCTCAGCTGGTAGAGCTACTGATGTGTAATCAGAGGGTCGGCGGTTCGAGTCCGTCATCCGGCACCATTTTGTGGGGTATAAATTTTTGCATAATAGAAACTATTTTTAGTTGATGACTAAGAACATGATTCTTTTTTATGGGTATTTTTTTAATTTCTTTAACGTAAAAATACGAGAAAAGACTGAGGGAAGAAAAAATAGAAAAGGGAGGATTATGGGAATTATTCGTTTTTATTTAGCATTGGTGGTAGCCTGTAGTCACTTTCAACAACTGCTTTTCGGTCCTGTTGACTTGAGTCTTATTCATCATATTACCACTTTAGGTATGAATGCAGGGTGGGCGATCTTTTTTTTCTACGTTATAAGTGGATTTTTAATTAGTTTTGTACTAGACAAAAAATATTCCCCTACTTTGGAGGGGAATTTATATTTTTATAAAGCCAGATTAACAAGAATATATTCTTTATACTGGCCCATCTATTTCTTTTCTGCTGTGATTTTATTCCCTCGTCCCTATGAAGGAAGTTCCTATATACTTGATAAGATTACCAGTATTTTTTTATTAGGGGTAGATTGGAGAGTAACATTCGTAGATTATCCTAATTCTTACTTTCCTTTTCCGATTGGGCTTAATGCTGCGTGGACATTAGGCGTTGAGATGCTCTTTTATATGATCGCGCCATTCCTCCTTCGTTCTTTCTCTGCGGTAATTTTTGTTTTTTTATTGTCAGTTAGTGTGCGTATCCCAGCAGCTATATTTGAATTGGGAATATCATGGACATATATGAATTTTTCTACTACTATTTGCTTCTTTTTACTAGGGCATTTATCCTACAGATATTCCCAATATCTTGTTATAAATCCTAAGAGAAATTCTTTTATTTTTTTAGGGTCATCCATATTTTTTCTTATGATAGCTGCAAATACAGGAAAATTTGAAAATATCTATTTTTATATATCCATAACTCTCTTTTCTTTAGGCTTACCCTCCATATTTAGTCTTACTAAAGATAATAAATATATGAATTTTTTAGGGAATCTTTCTTTCCCTATATATTTAATTCATATACTTTGTCTTCTAATGCTCCCTTCCTCGATCTTGAATTCTTTAATTTCCTTATTTTCAGATAAAGTTCTCGCTTGTTATGTTTCGATTATTTTATACTTAATATCAGTAACCATAGTAGCTATACCTGTCTTTTTACTTATTGAACGTCCAACTGCTTTCTTATTTCATAAAGTATTGGATTGGGGAAAAGAGATTTTTTCAGCAATCTACAAAACACTAAAGATAGCTTAGCTAATGAAGCCTCTAGGACATTCTGTAATTTTTTATAGGCCAGATATTGATGGGCTAAGAGCTCTGGCTATTATTGCAGTAGTAGGTTTTCACGCTTTCCCAAATATTTTTCCAGGAGGCTTTATTGGGGTAGATGTATTTTTTACTATTTCTGGCTTCTTAATCACTTCTATTATTTTTAAGCAAAGTCAAACCAATACTTTTAGCTTTAAATCTTTTTACTCGCGTCGAATAAAGCGTCTTTTTCCTGCCTTAATCTTAGTTCTAGGTTGTGGATTAATATACGGTTATTTTGTTATGCTACCTGGAGAATTTAAATCTCTTGGAAAATATACGGTTTCAAGCGTCTTATTTGCTACTAATTTTACACTTTATGGAGATGCAGGGTACTTTGATGTAGTATCTGAACAAAAACCTTTATTACACTTATGGTCTTTGAGTATAGAAGAGCAATTCTATTTAGTATGGCCAATATTAATTTATTTATTATCTAAGAAGAGTAGAGCATTTACCTTTCTAATGACAGGAGGACTTGCTCTCTTTTCTTTTTCGCTTAATATATATTTTTCCTTTAAGAATCCTTCTTTAGCTTTTTATCTTCCTTTTACGCGATTTTGGGAGTTTTTGGTGGGAGCCTTAGCATCCTACATTTATTCTTATTCTAAAATAAGTATACCTTTACCTCTATATACCCCTTTATCTTTACTAGGTTTTCTTTTAATTAATTTTTCCATAATTTTCTTTAATAAACTCCTAATATTTCCAGGTTGGTGGGCGTTATGTCCTACTTTAGGGGCGTTTATTCTTCTTTTGTGTAAAGACTCTGCTTTAAACTCTAAAATTTTCTCTCATAAGATTTTGGTTTTTATAGGCTTAATAAGTTATCCTCTTTACTTATGGCATTGGCCGATTTTTTCATTTTTACATATCATTTATCCTTATGCTGACTTCTCTTTTAAAATAATAGCTATCTTTGTAAGCTTATTATTATCAGTACTTACTTATAGATATATTGAAGTTCCCCTAAGGGCATTAGGATTTAAATGTTTATTTTGTCTTGTGAGCTTAATGAGTATCGTAGGGATAATAGGATACTTAATGAGTATCAATAAATTTCCTCCTTGGGTAGAAAGCTTGCCCGACTTCATTCAAATTGATCAGGCGGGAAAAGATTATACCTCTCCTGAACAGTTGAACTGGAAACCTTTAAAGCTAGGATCTCATGTTTGCTTTCAAAAGGGAAATAATAAAAAGAAAGTTTTATTTTTCGGAGATAGTCAAATGGAACAGTTTGTTTCTCGGATTGACAAAAAACTGAAGGAAAATCCCCATAGTAAAGCAGCTATTTTTGCTACTCAACCAGGGTGTGTTCCTATTAATAATGTTCATACCTTTCCCATCCCTCTCCCTAATTGTTCACACTTTTCTGAAGAAGTGATGGCTTTATCAGCTCATCCAGATATTGATACAATTGTTATAAGTGCTTTATGGGTACACTATTTAGATACTAATCTCTATTATTATAAAGGCCAGCCCATTAGATCGGGAACGGCCGCATTCAAAATGGTTTTGGCCGAATTTATGCAAATGATAGAAAATATGAAAAAAAATGGTAAGGAAGTTTATATAATACTTAATATACCTTTCGGAGAACACTATGGCCCTAAGAACTTTATCAAGCGTGATATCGTAGGGGGATGGAAAATTGCTAAATTTTTTCCTTGCTTAAAGGAGTGGAGACTGCACAGCCAAAAAGTTTCTGAGGAATTAAAAAAAGTTGCCCAAGCTACTAACACCTTTATTCTTGACCCCGCAAATTTCTTGTGTGACTCTAAGCGCTGTTTTAACTGTCAGTCAGATAAAACTCCTATCTACTTAGATAATACCCACCTTAGGGCTTCGTATGTTAAAGCTCAAGTAATTTTTTTAGACGAAATTATGCAGGATAAGGATAATTAACCTAATAGGGAGTAGAAGGAGGGGCAGGGATTAAAAAGCTTGAAGAATAAAAAGAATACACTAGAAATCCTAAAAAAATATTTTGTAGCTGCCTGAGTTTTTTTAATCACTCCTAGTTTTTATGAAATTCCTTTAGCGCCCTATTTTTCTAATTAGCCTATACATAATATCCACCCGCCTATAATGATATCCATTCCAAAGTACGATTTTTAACACGTGTTTGAATGTCATCAGTAATGTAGGGAGGAAGAGGGCTTAGTATTATAGAATAGTCAGGGATGTTAGAGAGACTAATTATCTCTTTTCCTAAAAATTTATTACCTATTCTATTGCTATCTTCATCAATGTAAAAATCTATCTCTTTAACCAAATTTATATTAAGCCAGCATCCTCCTATAGAGGTGCCCATTATTCCTATTTTTCTAGGAGATAAAAGCTGCATATTACACTTTTGTTTAAAATTATTGAGGGAGTCTATAGAATGCTGAAATGGTTCTTTAACGATGAGCCCCTTCCTTTTGTTTATAGAAGTAGTTTTTTTTCTTAATATTAATATAATTTCTTTTTTAAAGATTTCTGTATTGAGTGATTCAACTTCAAGATCAGTAGTAGCTAGCATGGCATCAAATGTTGCTGGATTAAAGTGACTGCAGTGGTCATAGATTACTAAATCGAAGGGGTTGTTTTTATAAAAGGGAAGAATCACTACAATTTTTCCTTCTTTTTTTAAGAGCTGCCCTAATTTTGCTAATGATTTGGCAGGAGAAATAAGATGTTCGATGGTATGTACCGCAAATATACAATCAAATTTTTTAGGAATATCAAGATTAGTGGCAACAGAGTAGTATTCTTTAAAATTAGGAATAGTGCATAGAGAAGATTCAACGTTTTTTAAGATATCTGCTCCGTAAAGTTCCCACTGAGGATAATTAGAAAAAAATTCGTATAAAAAAATCCCGTCTCCACACCCAAAATCTAAAACCTCTCCAGTGGTTGAAAAATTGGTAAGTTGGCGAACTTCTCTAATAATTGCCCGTGATCGTGACTCAAAATAACTTTTGGAGTTTATTTTTTGTTCTTGACCGTGCCCCTGATGATACATGCAATAATCTTTATATATTTCATGTGTAGTGATTTTCCATTCTTCATCTATATTTTTTTGAATCAGCCCACACTGAGGGCAATTAAAAAAATGGACTGCTTTAAAAATAGGCTTTACATCTGAAGACACCATATAAAAAGGAGCTTCTATTAAAGAAACATCACTTATAGAAGAAGCGCAACCTATACAAATCATTTAAGGCCTTGCAGTACTGTATGAGAATTTACCATATTTTCTAGTTTATCTTCCATATTTTTAAAATTTTTTTTACTTCCTCAACACGTGCAGGAAGAGACCCATAGGATGAAGCATTACATTTTATAAATTGCCTTACTTGAAAGCATTTTTTTTGGATAGCATACGCATTCGTATGCTCCTTAATAAATGTATCTCTGCAATAAGGGCCTCCGCTGCTATTTTGTCTACAGTGTTCTGTAGGGGAATAAGAAGCCATATAAGTAGGAGAAAGATCAGAAAATACTTTAATTTTTTTAATAGAAGAAGTTAAGCGTGGAATAAGGCCGTAATCTACATTTGCTAAATGTTTGTATTGATATGTTTTTAATCCCTTGTTTGAGATAAAAATAGGATGGAAAAATACTGAATGAATAACTATCCCATTTTCTTGGGACCATAATAAATCTCTCGCATGTTTAGAAAAATTTGTGTTACAGGTAGATACCATAACTGAACAAAGCAAGAAAGGATGAGGATGCTCTAAGGCTAGATTAGCTAATTCCTCACCACTCAAAGAGATAGGTTCTTCTTTTGAAGTAGAAAAACATTCTAAAATAGCAGGTGTAGAAATTAAGGTTCCAGAACCCCCCACCCAGTATCCTTGATCTATGTATTTTTTGAATTCTGAAAAAGCACTTTTACTGGCGATAGCATCGGGAGGAATCATAAAAATA
>JBMDXI010000080.1:0-1560 GCA_048595075.1 Alphaproteobacteria bacterium | reverse complement strand
TCATGCTTATAAAGATAAAGATTTATCGGTAGGAGTGCGCATTACCCCTTTTCTAAAAGAATGGATAGAAAATACTATGATGACGAGTGCCGTTGAAGAGGGCAAAAATTTAATGGCTACTAAAAGAGCTAGTGCAAGTTTTCCCCTATCTATTATGGCATCCCCCCCTATTTTTCCGCAAAGTGATAGAGGAGGAAGCTCTCATATGGGGCAGTATAGAAGTCGCTCGAATAATTCTCATCCCAGACAAGTTTTACCTTCTATCATAGAGGAGGAGCCTTCTTAGGTGCCGCCGCCGACTCCTGTTTTACCTATACCTACTGTTTTTGTTAAGAAAGAACCCGAAAAGGAACGCCGAAAGAGATGTTGTATGTAAAAAATATGATGCGCTTTGCTAAAATATTAATTGTTTTGTTAGGAATAATTCCCTTATCTGCTTTTTCAGCTGTTGATGCTGCCATTCAACAACCTCTTACGCCGCGTCGTAATAGGGGAGAGCCACAATTAATCAATCCTAATAAAAAACCTTGGTCAGCCTATGGACAGTTGCAAATGGAAATTGGAGGAAGGCACTTTATAGGAAGTGCTACTCTTATTAGCGATTGTATGCTCTTAACGGCCGCTCACAATCTTTTTAATAGGCCTACCAAGGGAATCGCCTCTAAAGTTTCTTTTCTCGTGCGCCATGGGGATACTATTTATTGGTATGCTGAAGCTGCAGAGTGGCATATTCACCCCACTTATATAGAAGCGTCTACAGAAAAAGAGGCTGATCAATATGACATCGCTGTAGTTTTCTTGAATGTGCGCTTAGGGCATGAGAAAGCAGCTGGATGTTTCAAATGGAAACCTATTTCCGATGTATTGCCTTCTTCTCTTCGCATTGTAGGTTACCCTGCGTATATCGTAGATTCCCAACAACGATATAGCCTGACCTCAGGGAAGTATTTATATATGGTAGAAGGAGCTTCGGACTCAATACAGTCTACTTCTTTTAATATTTATTATTTTATTAATACATTTCATGGCCATAGTGGGGCTATCATCTCTGACACCACAGATGGTTCTTACGGCGTTCATACAAATGGAAATAGTATGGCTCATAAATACTATGGGACTCGCTTTGCAGAAAGCATTGTCAGCTGGATAAAGGCCCGTGAACGCAAGTTTATAGATAGTCCTTTTATAAGGAATTAGCTCTATTCCGTATTTTCTCAAAATGATTGATAGCCCAGAGGAAGCCTAGGGTTGTGGGGGCGAGGAAGATAAAACTTCCCCAATGACCAAAAAAGTCTGTTAAATAAATAAGACCAAAGGAAGTGAGGATATAAATTATTACGCGAGAAAGTGCAAACAACATACTAATATATGTGAATCTTTTAAATACTGGGAAATTTTCATAAAATATAGGAAGTGCTGGGGATCCTGCCAGTACAAAAAAAGCAGAAAAGGCTTGAAGCCCAAAAAAGATAGTAGGGGATGTAGATGTTTGCATTAACAAAGGAAAGACGATCACGAAAGGTAAAAATAGCCACGCTCTTACTTTTGTAATTTTTAAAG
>JBMDXI010000079.1:0-24617 GCA_048595075.1 Alphaproteobacteria bacterium | reverse complement strand
TCTCGCCCCTTAAGTCCAGGAAAACTTCGAAAGGCAAGATTAAAAGCTTTAGAAAAAAAGAACCCCAAGGCAAAGAAAGATTCCGATTCGGAAGAATAAGGGCAATGAAGGACTGACTAACTCATTTTTAAACTTTTTCAGTTGTATAGCTGGAAAATTATAAACTGATTACGTCGAAATTCGTCGCTGATGTAATACTTTTAAGATGTCGGCGTAATATAGCCTATAAAACTAGATCCCCCACACGTTATCCTTTAACACCCACCCCTCTATATGGGGGGAGGAAAATATAATACGGCAGAAATCTTCTTCGCACTTTTTTACCTCTGCAATAATATGCTTTTGAAATTTGGCTTTTTTAGCGGCTGTCTCTGTAGGCTTGGAATATAAAATTCCTTCTTTTATTGTAAGACAAAATTGCTTGCCTTTGAGCATTCTTTTATGCACCCACCCAACAGTTCCCTCAAAGTCTTTGATGCGTCGCCAATCTTGAAATTCAGCAATAATTTGGACAGGAAAATTTTTTCTTTTATAGACATCGGTAATGGGAAAATTTTCGCCTGGGCCAACCCGCAGGTTCGTTAAGTCTGATTTAAAGCTGGCAAATCGCGGCAGGGGCAAATGGTCAGAAGCCATAACAAAACTGATACTCAAGAAGGTAAAAATGAATGTTCGAATGATCATGAGAGAACCCTTCCTATCCTTAATCACCCGTTTGAATACGCTCTATTAATTGCTGAACAGTGGGGATAAATCCATTATTGTAGAAAGGATCAGCTGCAAAGCGGTAAGCATTATGGCCCGCAAACATAAGTTGATTTTCCACATCCCCCCCATGAGAAATAGATTGTAAGGTTTTCTGAATACAGAAAGAACGAGGGTCTGCTTTACGACCAGTTGTACCTTCAGGTCCCTGAGCCCAGTTGCTAAATAAACAAGCACTCAGACATCCCATGCAATTAACCTGATCCTCATGAATAGTTTGGGCATTGTCAGGGGTCACAAAAATTAATGTAGAATCAGGGGTTCTTAAGGCTTCAGTATATCCCTGAGTCACCCATTTTTTAGCATGTCCTAAATCTTCTGTAGTCAAAAATACTTCCCGTGCCCGAGGGCCTACAGGGAAAGCCATATTATGCTCTCCCACCGGTTGGGTAGTATAGGCAACTTGACGTTCTGAGCGAGCCATTAAATCTTCTAAAAACTTATTTTTTACAGCCGATGAATAGAATCCTGTGGGACTGAATTTATTTAAAATAACATCACCCTTTTTAAGGTGCATCAGCTTTTTTTTCCACGCATCTGAGATAGGGCTTTCTTGCGTCAAAAGTGGACGTGTTCCAAATTGAAAGGCGACAGGCCCCAATTCGGGGTTATTGATCCAGGCTTCCCATTCCCGCAAGAACCAAACTCCGCCAGCCATGATAATAGGAATGTCTTTTAAACCAAGCTCACGCATCACGCGCCGCAATTCTAGCACACGGAAATAGGGGTCTTCAGGACTATGAGGGTCTTCTGCACGGCTTAAACCATTATGCCCTCCTGCACGCCAGGGGTCTTCATAGACAACAGCCCCTAGTTTTTCTGCAAATTTGTGAAAAGCTCTTTTCCATAAAACCCAGAAAGCCCGTCCTGATGAAACGATAGGGTAATAATAAACCCCATAGTGAGAAGCAATTTCTGCTAGTTTATAGGGCATCCCAGCTCCACAGGTGACACCGTGAATGAGATTTTTAGCCCCCTCTAAAACACCGTGCAAAATAGGCTCTACAGCCCCCATTTCCCATAACACGTTCATATGGAGACGACCTTTACCATCTGCCATCTCGTGGGCTATTTTTGCCTGCGTAATACCCCCCTTTATAGCATAATCGATAAGCTCGTGATGGCGTTCACGACGTGTTTTTCCGTGATATACAACAGGAATAAGAAAGCCATTTTCATCATACGCATCAGCATTGACCGCTGAAAATGTTCCTACTCCCCCAGCGCGAGCCCAAGCACCTGAGCTTTGACCATTGGAAACGGAAATACCTTTTCCTCCCTCTACCAATGGTAAAACTTCTTTTCCTGAAATCAGGATAGGATTGAGTGACTTCATAGTTAATCCCTTCTTGACCAACAAAAAGAAAACGATATAGTTATAGCTGATTCCTTATAATCAATGACTATTCTTCTTTTTGAAGCAACGCTTTTCTACTTAAGCGAATTTTACCTTTATCATCAATAGCAATAACTTTTACATCTATCTTGTCACCAATTTTTAATTCGTCTTCTACTTTGTTAACACGATGGTGCGCAATTTCACTAACATGGAGTAATCCAGATGTATTCAAGAAGTCTACGAAAGCGCCGAATTCAGCGATTTTCACAACAGTTCCGCTATAGACGCCATTAAGCTCAGCCTCGACAGCAATGTCCCGAATACGCTTTAATGCAGCTTCAATAGCATTTTGGTCTACAGCAGCTACGCGAATGGTTCCATCATCTTCGATATCAATTTTTGCCCCTGTGGTCTCACAGATATCCCGAATGACTTTTCCGCCTGTTCCAATAACTTCACGAATTTTATCTTTAGGTATTTTGATAACCTCAATGCGTGGCGCATTGGCATTCACACCATGACGAGAACCAGAAATGGCTTTCTCCATTTCGCTGATAATATGTAAACGGCCTTGTAAAGCTTGCTCTAAGGCGATCTTCATAATTTCTTCATTAATGCTGGTGATTTTAATATCCATTTGCAAGGCAGTGATACCATGACGGGTTCCTGCGACTTTGAAATCCATATCTCCCAGGGCATCCTCATCACCTAAGATATCTGTTAAGACAGCAAATTCTTCTTTTTCTTTGATAAGACCCATTGCAATACCTGCAATATGATCTTTTAAGGGAACCCCTGCATCCATCAAGGCAAGAGAAGAACCGCATACTGTTGCCATTGAAGATGACCCATTGGATTCCAGCACTTCAGAGACCAGACGGATAGTATAAGGAAATTCTTCCTTTGTGGGCAATAAGGGGTGCAACGCACGCCACGCCAATTTCCCATGTCCAATTTCACGGCGCCCAGGGCTTCCAAGCCGACCTACTTCACCCACAGAAAAGGGAGGAAAATTATAGTGAAGCATGAAGGATTCTTTAGATTCTCCATCTAAATCATCAACCAGTTGTTCACTCTCCCCAGTACCCAATGTTGTGACAGCTAATACTTGCGTTTCGCCCCGTGTAAACACGGCACTTCCATGTGTGCGAGGAAGTAAGCTTGTTTCACACTTGATAGAGCGTACTGTTTTAGTATCGCGTCCATCGATACGTGATCCTGTTTTGAGGATATTGCTGCGGACAAGATGACTTTCTACATTTTTCAAGCATTCAGCTACATAGGAAAGAGATACATCTTCTTGGTCTTCGAAGTGGGCCTTTACTGCTGCTTTAATGTGGTGCAAGCGTGCATATCGTTCTTGTTTAGAGACGATCTTATAAGCTTCTTTAAAATCTTTTTCAGAAAGTTCTTTTACCTTCTGTTGAATGGCTTCTTGTTCAGGTGTCAACCCATGTAAAGGCCAAGGTTCTTTAGCAGCTTCTTCGGCTAACTCAATGATAGCTTTGATGACTGGTTGGAAAGAGGCGTGGCCAAACATAACTGCTTCCAACATAACTTTTTCTGAAAGCTCATGGGCTTCAGATTCTACCATTAAAATACCTTCAGCTGTTCCAGCAACTACCAGATCAAGGCTAGAATCAACCATTTGGGTTTTTGTAGGATTTAAAACAAACTTATCGTTGATAAATCCAACACGTGCCCCCCCTATAGGGCCGAGGAAAGGAATGCCTGATAAAGTTAGCGCGGCAGACGCCCCTATTAAGGCAGCTACATCTGGTTCATTTTCAGAGTCATAACTTAAGACAGTGCAGATGACTTGTGTTTCATTACGGAAACGATCAGGGAATAACGGGCGAATGGGACGATCAATTAACCGAGAGGTAAGGGTTTCTCTTTCTGAGGGACGGCCTTCTCTTTTTAAAAAGCCACCTGGAATACGCCCTGCAGCGTAGTATTTTTCTTGATAGTGAACACTTAAAGGAAAAAAGTCCGCATCAGGATGTGCCTCTTTAAAGGCTACTACTGTACATAATACAACCGTTTCTCCATACGTTACTAGAACGGCTGCATCCGATTGCTTGGCTAAACGTCCAGTTTCTAATGTTAAAGGACGCCCTCCCCACTCAATCTGTTTCTTATAAATAGTCATCTATATTCCTAACTTTAATTAATGACGTAAGCCTAAAGCTTTAATAACACGTTGATAGCGTTCAACTTCTGTATTCTTAAGGTAATCTAACAAACGACGGCGGCGTCCTACCATAAGCATTAAACCACGCTGAGAGTGTAAATCTTTAGGATTTGTTTTTAAGTGGCCACTTAATTGGGTAATGCGATTTGTTAAGAGGGCTATTTGCACATCAGCAGAACCTGTGTCTCCCTTTTGAATGGCAAATTTTTCAATAATAGTTTTCTTTGAGTGCGACATCATATTTCTCCTTTCATAAGTTAAATACACGAATAGGCATCAGAATAGAATCTTCTATCTTAGCTATGGCATACAAAGTATGATTTTCATCTTGGCATGCGATCACACGCTGATTTGTGAAATTATTTTGCACAAGTTTGATCTGTTGACCATGCTTTAAGCGCCATAAATTGGCCTCGTTCAAAACAATCACCGGGATGTCGTCCAGCACAATGGACAGCGGGTGTATTATCTCTTGTAGCGCAGAACAACCTTTTAATTCAAGTACTTTCTCAAAAGTAATTGCTTTCTCCAAAGAAAAAGGCCCAACCGCTGTCCGTCGAAGCAAAGAAATATGCCCAACTGTGCCAAGCGCGTGGGCCAAATCGCGGCCTAAACTGCGTACGTATGTGCCTTTACCGCATACAACTTTAAAGCTTGCCTGTTCCATAGAGAGGACTTCTATTAATTCTAAGCTTTTAATAAAAACGGGTCGAACAGGTAAATCAACCTCTTCTCCTTGACGAACGCGATCACAAGCCCGCCTTCCTTGTATTTTAAGGGCTGAGTAGGCAGGTGGTTTTTGGTAAATGTCTCCTATAAAGTGTGATAATACAGTAGATATTTCTGCAGCAGAGGGACGTTTCTCCGCAGTAGCTATAATGTCTCCCTCTATATCATCTGTTGTAGTTTGGGTTCCCCAGGTAACCGTAAATTCATAAGTTTTCTCTTTATCCATTATGAAAGGGATAAGCTTTGTGGCTTCTCCAAGGGCAATAGGTAATATCCCTGTTGCTAAAGGATCTAATGTTCCCCCGTGGCCTGCTTTTATACGCCCCAATAAATGGCGTATTTTTTGAACAGCCGTGGAAGAGGTCATGTGTAAAGGTTTATCTAAAATAACCCAACCGTTATAAGTAAGGGGAAATGTCATTGTTGCTGGATTACTTTACTTTGTTCCTAATGATGATGGTATGTCCGCCAAAGCTAAGCTAAAATTAGCGCGGTTGTATAAAGCAGGTGCTTTAATAAACCAAATGTTTAACTTAAAGAATAAGGAATTCATACCATGAAGGAGTATAAAGTAATTGATATTGATTTTGCAAAGAAAAAATTTCTTTGTATAGATTAGTTTGAAACAGTAGGAAGGCGGTTGTGGGAAGGAGAAATGCTTTTTTCAAATTGTCTAATGCTCCACATAAAGGCTATGGACGAAGGAATGAATAAAATGTAAGTCCCCCAATAACCAAAAGATTCTGTTAAATAAGTTAATCCAAAGGAAGTCACAATATATACTAAGGCGCGTGAGAGGGCATAAATAAAGCTGACATATCTAAACCTTTTAAAGATGGGGAAAAAACTATAGAACACAGCAAGAGCAGGCCCCCCTACAAAGGAAAAAATAGAGAAAAATGCTTGAATCCAAAAAAAAGAAGTAGAAGAAATGGATGTTTGCATGAGGAAGGGAAAAATAATAACAAAAGGTAAGAATATCCACGCTCTCATTTTTACAATTTTTAAAGCATCTACTTTAAAAGTTAGAAAGGCACAAAAGAAGTATGAAATCATTTGAAAAATACCCATAATAAAATTTTGGGAGATGATTTCCTCAGGAGAATACCCAAAAGTATTTTTTAAAATTATTCCACAATGGATAAAAGTAAAATAAAAGAATATGGCATAGACAGCTTCCGTAAAAAAAAGCGCTAAAGTATTCTTAAAAGAAACTTTTTCTTGCCATATTTTGTTTGTTTTTTGGAGGAGACGTGCAGCAGCTCCTAAGCCGTCTTCATTCGCTTCTTCAATAGCTTTTTGCATACGAAGCTTCATGTCCACAAATTCTGGCGTTTCCCGCAAGCGGGTACGCGCTGCAGATCCTACAAGGGCAATAGTCGCTCCGATCCAAAATCCAATGCGCCAATTAAAGTTATAGGATGTGACAAGGGTAGCCATCCCCAAAGCAGCTACTGAACCTACACGGGAAGAACATCCTACCAGGGAAGTGGCAAAAGCTTGAATAGGAGGTTTAGTAATTTCTACCATGTAAATTTGAGCCCCAATAATTTCCCCCATGGAAGAAAACCCTTGTAAGATACGGCATATCATCATAATCCAAGAGGCAATGATTCCAATTTCAGCATAGGTCGGAAGGCTTCCCATTATAATAGAAGAAAGGGCCATCATGGTGGTTGTAATAATAACTGTGGCCTTACGCCCTATGTTATCTCCTATGTATCCAAATAAAAGGGCTCCGAATGGTCGCAAAACATAAGTGGAACAAAAAGTAAAAGCCGTTAAAAGGGCGCCTGTGTGGGGATCTGTTTTAGGAAAAAATAAATCATTGAGAAGAATGGCCATATGCACGTAGAGCATGAGGTCAAAGTATTCTAGAAAAGTTCCAATTTGAAGTAAGCCAATCGCTTCTTTTTGAGAACGTTTAAGTGACGAAAATATCTTCATTTTCTTCTCCTATAAACCTGCGATCAAGTTTATACGAAAATACCTAAAAAGAAAAGAAAATTATTCTATAGCCGACATCTTATAAAAGTATGACATCATAAATCGTCGCTGATGTAGGTTGACTACATGGTCGCTCCTTCGCGCCTCGTCCAATAAATGAATTCAGCTTAACTATTTTCCTCTAGCATTGCCTTACGAGCTGATGTGTATTTCGTATCTTTACTAAGCCAAATATTACAAAAGCGCTTAGCAAAATCCATATTGGAAATTGTCTTTAGAAGCTTGCTATTATGGTAAAAACGAATATTTTCTTGGGGCGTGAAGACAACAGTTATCAAATCATTTGCCTTTAAAGCTGGATAGAAAGAATTTAGAAGATCGCGGTATTCTTTAGATTTCTCAGGAGTAAGCGTAGAATCCCGCTCCATCACTTCGATAGTGCTATCTATCATTTCTTCCTTGCTAGCATCCCAGCGGCATTTTACTTGTAACGCAAAAAGGGTATTAAAGCTCCACGGAATTTCTTTCGACCACAAGCTAATATCATAAGCAGGGATGATAAACTTATAAACGGTTCCCTGCCCTAGCTTTGGTTTATCGCCAAAATACTCTTTAATAACAGGGCTGTTAGGACTATCGTCAGCTCTGCTCACAAAAGAAAAGAGTACAGTCATCATTAGAATTAATAGACTTCTTTTCAATAATTGATGGGTCATTTTATATCTCCTTATCTATGACAATAATTTCATCTTCTTGAGCATTATTTAACATAGTACGAATACGTTCATCAAGCATATCCGGATCTATATGATCTGATCTTAATAGATTTACTTTATTTTCTAAAGATTGTTTTTCTTTTTCAAGAAATTCCAGGGTTTTGTGTTCTGAGTCCAGCTCTTTTTCCAAAGTACGCCAAGAAAGCCATCCGTGATCACCACTCAAAAGATGATAAATGAAGTATAGTAAAAGTAAAAAACAAAATAATGGAAAAAATAGTTTATTTAAATGATATCTAAATTTCCGGTTCATACTCTATAAATACTTTCTGGGAAAAGCACGTTTACCCAGGTAGACGGCTTGTGCCCCTAGCTCTTCTTCAATACGTAAAAGCTGGTTATATTTTGCCATACGATCTGTACGAGATAAAGACCCCGTTTTGATTTGTTCACTTCCTACAGCGACAGCTAAGTCTGCGATGAGTGTGTCTTCAGTTTCTCCTGAACGGTGGGAAATAATAGTATGAAAGCAATTGTTTTTGGCAACTTCTATAGTTTCTAACGTTTCAGAAAGGGTTCCAATTTGATTGGGCTTTATTAAAATAGCGTTAGCAGCTTGCCAATGAAAACCTTTAGTTAAACGTGTGATATTGGTGACAAATAAATCATCTCCTACCACTTGAGTGAGTTCTCCCACCGCTTCAGTCATTTCTTTCCAGCCTTCCCAATCATCTTCAGCAAAGGGGTCTTCAATGGAAACGATCGGATAAGTTTTAATGAGCGCTTCATAAAAGTTGACAAGATCTTCACTGGAAAATTTTCTCTTTTTGCCTGAAAAATTATAAAAACCTTTTTGATATAATTCTGTTGCAGCAACATCTAAAGCCAATCCTATGTCATCCCCTGCTTTTAATCCAGTTGCTTCAATGGCTTTCATTAAAAAATCCAAAGATTGTTTTGTTGAAGAAAAATTAGGCGCAAATCCGCCTTCGTCTCCCACATTTGTAGTGTGACCTTGGTCTTTTAGAAGGCTTTTAAGGCTGTAAAAAACTTCAGTCCCCATCTGAAGAGCTTCTGAAAACCGAGAGGCCCCCACAGGCACAATCATAAATTCTTGAATATCTAAATTGTTATCCGCATGGCAGCCCCCATTAATGACATTTATTAAAGGAACAGGCAAAATACGAGCAATAGGCCCCCCTAAATAACGATATAAGGGATAATTCAATTCTTCAGCAGCTGCCTTAGCTGTAGCTAAACTAACACCTAAAATAGCATTAGCCCCCAAACGACTTTTGTTAGGGGTTCCATCTAGTTCACAAAGGGTTTTATCAATTTCTAATTGATTAAGAGCATCAAATCCACGGAGCGTTTCAAAGATTTCGCCATTGATGGATGCGAGAGCTTTCGAAACCCCTTTTCCCCCAAAAGCTTTTCCTCCATCACGTAGTTCTAACGCTTCATAGCTGCCCGTGGAGGCTCCTGAAGGGACAGAAGCCCGACCCATATATCCGCTTTCTAAGTGAACCTCTACTTCGATTGTAGGAAATCCACGACTATCAAAAATCTGACGTCCTTTAATATCAACGATGCTAGTCATTATTCCTCTCTTATAAGAAAATGGGATTTTTCTTAGCGAATTGATCTAATTGCTTTAATTGGCTAATTACCCATTCCATGTCTTTTAAATGAATCATGTTAGGCCCATCACTGGGCGCACGATCTGGATCTTGATGGGTTTCCATAAAGACGGCAGCTACTCCCACAGCTACAGCAGCACGGGCTAAAATAGGGGCAAATTCTCGTTGGCCCCCTGTGCTAGCACCCTGGCCACCTGGTTCTTGCACTGCATGTGTTGCATCAAAGACCACGGGGTAGCCAGTTTTAGCCATAATGGGCAATCCCCGCATATCCACGACTAATCGATTATAGCCGAAGCTAACACCGCGCTCGCATAACATAATTTGTGAATTATGAGTAGACTCAATTTTTTTCACAATATTGGTGACGTCCCATGGGGCTAAAAATTGTCCCTTTTTCACATTCAAGGGTTTTCCCGTATTTCCTGCAGCAATAAGCAAATCTGTCTGACGACATAGGAAGGCAGGAATTTGTAATACATCCACATGGTCTTTTAACTGTTCACATTGTTCTGGGGAGTGAACATCTGTTACAAGAGGACACTCGAAAGTAGTGCGGATTTCATCGAAAATACTGCAAGCTTTGGCTAAGCCCATTCCGCGCGCCCCTTGTAAACTTGTACGGTTCGCTTTATCAAAAGATGTTTTATAAATAAAAGGAACCCCTAGTTTAGTTGTTATTTCTTTTAAAGCACTCGCCATTTCAAAAGCATGATCACGGCTTTCTAATAAACAAGGGCCTGCCATTACCACGAAAGGAAGGTCATTCCCCATAGAAAGAGAGCCAATTTTCACCTGTTTATGCTGCATGATTTTTTCCTTTTTCTTGCGCTGCTTTAATAAATGCCACAAACAAGGGGTGAGGTGCAAATGGTTTTGACTTTAATTCAGGATGAAATTGGACGCCTATAAACCAAGGATGATTTTTTAATTCCATAATCTCGGGCAACTTGCCATCTGGGGAAACCCCTGTAAATCTAACACCTGCTTTTTCTAGGTCTGTGCGATAACGAAAATTAACCTCATATCGATGACGGTGGCGCTCAGTTATTTGTTCCGCATCATAAATGCTGTGCGCTAATGATCCTTTTTCTAAAACACAAGGGTAAGCCCCTAATCGCATAGTACCCCCTAGATTACCATTAGTTGTACGTGCTTCCCGCTGGCCATCTTTGTCCCAGCCGTCCATGAAGTCAACAAGAGAAACTTGGGTGCCTCCCCATTCTGTAGAGCTAGCTTGGGACATTCCAGCTTCATGGCGGGCAATGTCAATAATGGCTAGCTGCATTCCATAGCAAATCCCAAAATAAGGAAGGCGATGCAGTCGGGCGTACCTAGAAGCCAGCATCATTCCTTCTGTTCCGCGAGTACCAAAGCCACCGGGTACTAAAATAGCTTCTACATCCTGAAAATGGCTCTCTACGTTAAGGGGGGTTATCTCATCTGCATCAACCCACTTAATGTGCACTTTTGTATGATTGGCAACCCCACCATGTATCAGGGCTTCCCATAAAGATTTATAAGCATCTTTAAGGCTGATATATTTTCCCACTACGGCAATCGTAACTTTGTGAGTGGGATGCATAAACGTTTCCACAAAGCTTTCCCATTTTTTTGTGTCTGCCTGTATGGTGGTTCCATAGTTAAAGTAGTTGCAGATTTCCTGATCAACCCCTTGCTGTTGAAAGTAAAGGGGGACTTTATAAATACTTTCCACATCTAAAGCGGTAATGACGCGTGACCGAGGAAGATTACAGAACAATGAAAGTTTATTGATTTCCTCTTCAGCTAAGGCTTTTTGAGAGCGACAAAGCAATAAATCAGGCTGAATGCCGTAACTTAAAAGCTCTTTCACTGAGTGTTGTGTTGGTTTTGTTTTAAGCTCCCCCGCTGTGGGGATATACGGCACTAATGTCAAATGGATAAACATGGAATGCTGCCGCCCTACTTGGTTACCCAATTGGCGAATGGCTTCAATGAAAGGGAGACTTTCTATATCACCCACAGTACCCCCGATTTCACACAAGATAAAATCATAGGCTTCTGCTTGGTGGGTAATAAATTCTTTAATGCGATCAGTAATATGAGGGATGACTTGAACGGTGGCTCCTAAATAATCGCCCCGTCGTTCTTTATGAAGAACATCCCAATAGATACCTCCTGCTGTAATATTGTCATTTTTTTCCGCAGGGATTCCCGTAAAACGCTCGTAGTGGCCTAAATCTAAGTCAGTTTCAGCCCCATCATCGGTTACATAGACTTCCCCATGTTGAAAGGGGCTCATGGTACCGGGATCTAAATTAATATAAGGATCTAATTTTCTGATTCTAACTTTAAAGCCACGAGCTTGCAGAAGTGCTGCAATGGCAGAAGCTGCTATTCCCTTCCCCAATGATGAAAGAACCCCCCCTGTGATAAAAATAAATCGAGGAGCTTCTTTTACACTCATTAAGTTAAACCTTCAAAAAAATGAGACTACTTATTAGGTACATCTACAGGCTGCGCAGATGAAGTTTGTGCAATTTGATCCACTATTGAGGCATCTGCAGTAATTTGCGTACGGCCATTTAAGACGGCTAACAAAATGCATAAAAACATGAAAAGCGTTGCCAAAATCGCTGTTGTCTTCGTTAGCAGGTTAGCTGTGCCTCTGGCTGACATAAATCCCCCCATGGCATTACTGGAGGATCCTAATCCGCCCCCTTCACTGCGTTGTAACAAAATGACGCCAATCATCGCAAGGGTTACAAACAACAAAATGACCATTAAAATAATATTCATTATGAATTCCTTTTCTTATGATATAGGAACTTTATACTTTTACAAAAAAAATTCAAGTTTTTAATTTAAAAGAAAAAAACCTCAGAACTAGCATGAGGATGATTCCCCCCCTAGAAGTTCTAATACACGAATTGGTAGTTTCTTGAAAATCACCCACTTAAAGGCCTCTTCAAACTCCTTGGTTTCGTCTGTATCTATTTCTGTACCGCGCCTGCTCTTCCAAACAGCTTCCTTTTTTTTATTCCCCCATCTAACTTTCAAATAAGTTGGAGATCGTTCCGCTACAAATTCCACTCCCTCTTTTGTGATAAGGTTACCCTCTAAATCCAATGTTTTTAAGGCCAAATCCCCTCCCTTTTTTTGATAGAGTTGGCGAGCCCTCTTAATGGCAAGCATAAGGATTTTAGCTCCCTCATCATTTATCCCATTATTTTTCAAGTTCAAAGTTGTAGGATTGAGGATTCCTTCAAAAAAATTCATTCCCAGGGCGAAAATACCATTTGTTCCAACCTTAGCATCTTCTAAGTTAAGTTCATCCAGGTTTTCAAAACAACCATACTTGGCTAATGTGGGGATTAAAAAAGGATGGATTGGTTCATTAATGCTAAGACTTTTAAGTTCTTTTAGTTCCTCTGTTGCAGATAATACAAAATTGTCCATAACCTTTAATGTCTCTATTGAGGTATCCCATTGAAAGGAAGGATTAGGATTCATAAGGTTTTTTTCTTTTAACCCCGCAATAAACCTCGCTTGTATAGATTTCGCCTGAGCTGAAGTAATTTCATCTGTGGTTGCTTGTTGGCCTATAGACGCAAAAACATTCGTGGTCACCATGAGTGTAAATAGAGTATTCAAAAATAAAAAGTATAATCTGCTAGACATTTTTTTCTCCTAGAACAAGTAAAATTAAAAATAATTTAGAGGTATCTACTAAAATATCTTAGTAATTGCAAGAAAAAATTTTTAACAGAAGGGTTCTTTCATTTCGAGGCTTTTTATTACAAAGAAATGCTAGAGATTGCCTCTTTCTTCTTTTTACTTTCTTTCTGAAGAGTACGTGGCATTTTGTCTAAGGGCTCTATATCTTCAATAAGGTCCTTATCTGACGTAGCACTTAAGTCTTTAAATTTACGGGCTGACACAAGGACGCGTCGTTCCAATGTTCCCAAAGTACTATTATAAGACTCCACAGCATTTCCTAAATGCTTTCCGACTTTAGAAAAATGATCCCCCATATCGGCTAATCTTTTGTAAAGTTCTTGCCCTAGGTCACTGATTTCTTTTGCGTTTTGGGCTAAAGATTCTTGCCGCCATCCATAAGAAGTCGCCCGCAACAACGCGATAAGCGTGGTGGGTGTCGCTAAAATAACTTTATTTTCAGCCCCTAGTTCAATAAGAGTTGGATCTTGCTCTAACGCTGCACTAAAAAAGATTTCCCCTGGCAAAAACAAGACAACAAATTCCGGAGACATATCAAACTTATCCCAATAAGCTTTCGAGGCAAGAGCCAAAATATGACTCCGCACTTGTTTCGCATGAAGCTTCAATTTATGGTTTTTGGTTTCTATATCTTTAGCTTCCAAAGCCTCTAAGTATGAATGGAGAGGGGCTTTCGCATCCACAATTATGCTTTTTTTGCCGGGCAGATGGATAATCATATCTGGGCGTAAGCGTTCTTCTTCACGGGTGTGCGATGTCTGTTCATAAAAATCGCAATGCGCTAACATTCCTGCCATTTCAACCACACGCCTGAGTTGCATTTCGCCCCAGCGCCCTCTCACTGAGGGTGTTTTTAATGCATGAACTAAATTAGTTGTTTCATTTTTGAGCTCTTTTTGAGAGGAAACAAGATCAGCCACTTGTTGCTTAAGTCCTTCATAAGCTGTTAACCTTACTTTTTCTAACTCTTGAAGTTTTTGATCCACCCCACTCAGCGTTTCTTTCACAGGGCTTAAAATATCTGTAATGGCTTTTTGGCGCGTTTCTAAATCCCCTTTTGCAGATTCTTGAAATTTTTCTAAGGTGGTTTGTGCCAACTCTAAAAAAGATTGATTATTGGCCCGTAAAGCATCTGTAGAAAGGGCTTTAAAAGAATTTTCCAACTCTTTTTTTGCTTGATGAACAAGATGGAGTTTTTCTTGAAAAGAGGCTTTTTCGTAGCTTAGTTCCGTGGTAAGAGCTGCATTATTGGTTTTCAACTCTGTTACTTCATGGCTCAAGCGTTTGTTTTCTTCTTCCAGCATAACAATACGTTGGGTCAAAAGGGTACGGAATTCACTATCATGGCCTTTTCTATTTTGCCAAATAATATATGCTATAAGGCCAATCAGGCCCACGCCTATACCGGCCCCTATATAAATCATTAAACTTAGTTCCATTTCTTTACCTTTTCTATTTCTTTTTCTATCTATATCACAATTTCATCTTGCAATGAGTGAATATAGCTAAAATGATGGAAAAATGATAAGTGAACAAGGAGTCAGCCTACATCACCGTTGAGCAACGCCGTACGACAATTATAAAAGATTAACCATGGCACTGTTAACAAAATGAGGAAAAGTAAAAGCTCAGGAAACGAAAGAAGCAGCCAATCTACGGGAGTTTTTTGAAGAAACAGGCATTTCACTCAATCCTGCAAAAGTATCTTTTTTCACAACTGTTTATATTACTGATCCTGATAAAAGTTTTATTTTTCATATGTTCACTTACGAATTTGACGAGCAACCCCCTGTTCAATTGCAACCAGCTGAACACCAGGCCTATAGGCGGGCAACATTTGAAGAGGCGACCCAAATTCCTTTGATTCCTGGTAAGTCCTCTTTTAGGAAGGCCCTTGTTTTAAGAACGATTTAATTTTATTAAAGCTTGGTCAAACGTAAAAAGTTGTAAATTCTCTCGGGATGCTCTAGCCGTTACAAGGCAATCTACAATATGGAAAGAAGTTCTCTTAAAAAGAATAAGCGCATCCTCCACCCATTCATCTTGCCGTAAACCTTTATAATAACTAATCCAATTCAATAAAGTGTCGACCAATTCTTCTTTTGGCACCTTATATACTTTGGTTGCCACAAAAACAACTTCTGCAAGAACACTTTCTGATAAAATAGCCTTTTTCTCGCCTATTTTTATCTTTTTAAAAACATGATTACATTTTTCATAAAATTCTTCGCTATCACGCAATAGGTAACGTAGGATATAGTTTGTGTCTAAAATAATATGATCCATAGCTAATTTTTAATAGGATTCTTTAAGACTTTTTGCGGCTATCTTCCTTGCCTGATCTAAGGGAATATATTTTTTAGCATATTTTTTCAACGCACCCCCCACACCTTTTGAATGTGGAAGAGGTGATAGTGTAATTTTTATAGGATGAGAGGGCTTACTATTAAATTCTAAAATAACAAAATCAGACTTTATCTTATCACGCACTGCCTTAGGAATAACGATTTGCCCCTTAGACGATATTTTAAGAATTTTACTACTCATAATTTTCCTTACTTTTATCTTAAAAGTTTACTTATTATATCTCGGTTTACATTTTAATGCAATGATTCTTCCTTACAGTATTCAGAATATGCATTTGACTATCGACCTAACTTATTTTATAAACACCATAAAACGTATTCATGAGGGAAATTATGTCAAAAAATATGTATCAGTTCAAAATTATTTTACAAGGAATTGAACCAGAAATATGGAGGCGTATACAAGTACCCGATGATTATAGTTTTTGGGATTTGCATGTTGCTATACAAGATTCTATGGGGTGGGAAGACTGTCATTTACACGAGTTCAGTGTTATAGATCCTGAAACTGAAGATGAAATTTTCATTGGGATTCCAGACGAAGATGAGGGAAGCGATGTAGAAATAATCCCAGGCGAATCAGTAAAAATATCAAAATATTTTTCGCAACCCCAGGATGAAGCTTTTTATTATTATGATTTCGGAGATGACTGGACCCACGAAGTGGTATTAGAAAAAATCCTACCAGTTACGACCGAAATTCAACCACGCTGTGTGGGGGGAGAACGTGCATGTCCCCCAGAGGACTGTGGAGGAATATGGGGATATGAAGAGCTTTTAGAGATAATTGCAGATCCAAAACATCCCCAATATAAAGAGATAGCGAAGGAATGGTTGGGAGGCAATTTTGATCCAGAAGAATTTTCTGCTGAGGCTGTAAAATTTGACAATCCTAAAGAAAGATTCAAAATAGCTTTTGATTGTTGATCTACGGAAAAAGTATTCTGGAAAGACCCCTATCAACAACTATATAAATTTAAGTAACTCAGATAACATTGTTGTAATATCTTGTATTCCTCTTTGTTTTTATTATGATATACTTTTATAGGAAAGAAACCTCATGATAACTGTCCCCCAATTTATCTCACAATCTTTAAAGCCTTTCACCTGGAAGATTCTTATCTCTACCTTAATCTGCTTGATCTGGGCCGTTGATTTATCGTTAAGCCCCTACCTAATGAAAATTATTATTGATCGCATTCAAACTATTGTGCCCGCACAAGCTTATTCCCATCTTTTATGGCCAGCCATAGCTTACGTTGGATTATCAGGTACAGTTGTTTTTTCTTTCCGTATCTACGAATACGTATGTTTACATTTGTACCCCCCTTTGAAAGCCTATATTGGAGAGATTTTAATGGAACGCATGATGTATCACTCTCATCAGCTTTACCAAAATCATTTCGCGGGCAGCCTAGGAAATAAAATTAAAGATGTCATGAATGGAATACGTGACCTTTTAGAACAAATTATTGATCGGTTTTTAGCCTATACCTTAGCTGTGGCCGTTGCCATTGTCACCCTATGGACTGTGAATATTAAGTTTGCTCTTATTTTAAGTGGATGGGTTGTATTAGCTGTTTCTTCAACTTATTTCTTTTCGCGAAAAGGAAGTCGCCTGAGTCATGAAGCTTCTGAACAACAATCTGCTGTCGTGGGAACGATTGTGGATATTCTGAGTAATATGATGAATGTACGATTGTTTGCAGCCCTTCCCTATGAGCGCAAAACTGTCAAAAACTCCCTGATGCAAGCGAAAAAGCGCGATCAAAAACGGGACTGGCTTTTCCTAAAAATGTTTATCGTATTGGGGGTCAGCTATGTGATTTACGAAGGGCTTTCCCTCTTCCTGCTGATTGAGGGCTTTAAACAAGGTTATGTAACAGCGGGGGATTTTGCCCTGGTGTTAAGCATAGGATTAGGCATTGCCCATTGTTTATGGGATTTGACCAGAGCGATGGGAAATATAGCCGAATATTATGGGCAAATTACCCAAGGACTAAACATTGTTTTAAAGCCTGTGGATATTCAAGATAAACCCAATGCACAACCTCTCCATATTGAAAAAGGAGAAATTATTTTCGACAAAGTTCATTTTCATTATAAAGGGGCAGAATCTCTTTTTAACAATAAATCTGTGCGTATCCAAGGTGGAGAAAAAGTAGGATTAGTTGGCTATTCTGGTAGTGGAAAATCTACTTTCGTCAATTTGATTCTGCGCTTATTTGATATAAAATCAGGCAAAATTCTTATCGATGGGCAAAATATTCAAGATATTACCCAAGACTCTTTGCATCAAGCTATTGGTATGATTCCACAAGACCCTGTTCTCTTTCATCGCAGTCTTATAGATAACATTCGCTATGGAAAGTTAGATGCCACTGACAAAGAAGTGATGGAAGCGGCGAAACGTGCCTATGCCCATGACTTCATCACCCAATTACCCCAAGGTTATGATTCCTTAGTGGGAGAGCGAGGCGTCAAATTATCAGGGGGCCAGCGCCAACGCATTGCTATCGCGCGCGCTATCCTTAAAAATGCCCCCATCTTGATTTTAGATGAAGCAACATCGCAATTGGATTCCGTGACCGAGCAAGAAATTCAAGATTCTTTGTGGCATCTAATGCAAAACAAAACGACCCTCGTTATTGCCCATCGTTTGTCTACCTTGTTAGAGATGGATCGTATTTTAGTATTTGATCAGGGCAAAATTGTGGAAGACGGTACGCACAAACAACTGCTCGCTAAGAAAGGGCTTTATAAAACCCTGTGGGACGCTCAGGTAGGCGGCTTTTTACCTGATGAGAAAAACTAAAGGGCATCCTTGACTAAGAAAAGATAACATATTATCTTTTCTTAATAGAGATTGTTAAGAAAAGATAATGATGAATCAACGGATTGGAAAATATATTATTCAGAAAATAGCAGGGGAAGCTTATAAAGCCTATGTACCACCTAAGCTTCCCCCAAACCCTGCTATAGATTTGAACAAGCTTTATCCTTACCTAGAAAAAGCAACGCTTGCTCTTTCTGAGCTAAATAGCATGTATAAATATATTCCCAATACCTCTCTTTTCATTTACATGTATGTTCGCAAAGAAGCTCTCCTTTCCAGTCAAATTGAGGGGACGCAGAGTTCTTTTTCCGATCTCATCCTTTTCGAACATCATCAAAAACCGAAGGTTTCCTTAGAGGACGTTGAAGAAGTCTCTAATTATGTAAAGGCGATGAGCTATGGATTAGGTCGCGTTAAAAATGGCTTTCCTCTTTCTTTGCGATTATTGCGAGAAATTCATAGAATTTTATTATCGGGAGAGAGGAGTTCTCATAAACTTCCAGGAGAGTTTAGGCATTCCCAAAATTGGATTGGGGGAACGAGACCAGGAAATGCTCTCTTTGTTCCACCACCTGTGGAATATTTAAACCACTGTTTATCTGATTTTGAGAGTTTCTTACATGATGATAATTTGCCTGTTTTAATAAAAGTAGGACTTATTCACGTGCAGTTTGAAACTATCCATCCTTTCTTAGATGGTAATGGAAGGCTAGGACGTCTCCTTATTACGCTTCTTCTGTGCCATCATAAAATGATTGATGAACCTATTTTGTATTTAAGTCTTTATCTCAAACAAAATCGCTCTACTTATTACAATTTACTTCAGGAAGTACGTCTCCATGGTACTTGGGAAACGTGGATTGAATTCTTTTTAACGGGCGTTATTCTTTCCGCAAAACAGGCAATTCAAACGGCTAGGGATATTAACAAACTCTTCAGCCAAGATTTAGAAAAAATTACCTCCTTAGGACGTGCAAGGTTTTCATGTGAACAAATTTTTGAGTATTTGAAAAAATTACCTCAAGTAACGGTTCCCCTTTTGGCTTCTGCTTTAAAGATGACAGCCCCTACCGTTAGAAGTTCTATAAACCATATGGTATCTTTGGGCATTTTAAGAGAAGTTAGCGAAAAAAAAAGAGATAAAGCTTATGTATATAAAGAGTATCTCAGAATCCTTGAAGAAGGCACGACTCCTCTTAATTTAAAGGAGCCGCCTTTACCCACTAAGAAGGAGAAATAAAATGACCAATTTACTTTATTTAAAAGATACATATTTATTTGAATCGGACGCTTTTGTTATAGGCAGCGGACAAGATGAGAGGGGACAACCTTTTGCTTGATCAAACCATTTTTTATCCCCAAGGAGGGGGCGAGCCTGCAGACAGAAGCATGATAAAAACAAACCAAGCATCTTTTAATGTTTTAGATGTTCGACAGGTTACCAATGAAGTGCGCCACTATGTGGATATTGATCCTCACACTGTAAAGAAAGAAAAGGGGCAGTGTTTCGTTGATAAATCCAGACGTTTGTTAAATACCAAGTATCATACAGCAGGACATCTTTTGGGAAATGTGGTGGAGGATTTATATCCAGGACTAAAAGCTGTGAAGGGGCATTCGTTTCCAAAGGAAGCTTATGTTGAATTCCAAGGATCCAGCCCTATAGATCTTTTACAAATCATAAACGCCCTCCAAACTGTTATTGAAAACAATGTTAGTCTTCAGTCTTTTGACATAATCGCCAAATCTTTTGAGGAAGAATTTTACAAATTACCCTATTCTGTTCCTGATCATAAAGCTTTTCGAGCCATACGAATTGGCTATTATCCCCCTATCCCTTGCGGAGGAACCCATGTATCTAGCAGTGGAGAAATCGAAGGTATTCAAGTGGGAAAGCTAAAAGAAAAGAATGGCATTATACGAGTATCTTATGAAGTTTTCTAGGCATCGACACTAAAGAAATGTTGCCATATCTTATCCCAGGGAATAATTGGGATATTTTTGAACGTAAAAGAGTCCAGACCTGCATACACCACACTTGCTGTGGTGTTTTCATTTGAGATAGATTGCCATTCTTGCAACCCTGAAATAAAAGAGCTTTGAAAGGTAGAGCCCGATTTAACTTCAATGCCTTTCAAAGGATTACCTTCCATAAGCAAATCTACTTCTAGTCCCCCACTTGTTTTCCAGTAATATGTCCCCTTGCTAAGGCCAAAATTTTTAATATTTTTTATAAATTCTGATATGATAAAACCTTCAAAAATAGCCCCTTTGGCTGTGTGAAGCTGCAAGTGATCTGAAGATTCTATCCCTAATAAGTAGCAAACAATTCCTGAATCATAAAAATAAAGTTTAGATGATTTAACAAGGCGTTTTGAATAGTTTTTATAATAGGGTTGTAATCGGAATATAATAAAGCTTGCTTCTAAAATGCTTAACCAGTTTTGAATAGTTGGCTGTGAAACACCACAATCTATAGAAAGTTGTAAAATATTAAGCTGTTGCCCGTGATATCCAGCACACAGCTTAAGAAACAATTGAAATTTTGACAGGTCTTTAATATTTTCAATCATGCGGAGATCTCGCTCAACATAGCTTTTTAAATAACTTTCAATCCATTTTCTAGCGGGCAATTGTTCATGATAAAGTCTGGGATATTGCCCCTGAAATAAATAATCCCACAAAGAAATGGAGGGCAAATTTTCATGGGTTTCAAACTCATGATAAGTTAAAGGCAGCAATTCATATAGTCCAACGCGTCCCGCTAAGCTTTGAGATATATTCTGATGGAGTAAGAAATTTTGAGACCCCGAAAAGATAAATCGATTTTGTCGTTGGGGATCATCAATAAATTCTTGCATGTAAGAAAAAAGATCTCCCCAATTCTGGGATTCATCTATAATCCATTTTTTCTGCGGGTCGTGAAAAACCCCCCGGGGGTCTTGTCGAACCCGATTTAAAGTGTCAGGACTTTCTAAAGAAAGATAATCATATTCAGGAAAGAGAGTTCTTAAAAGAGTCGTCTTACCACTTTGGCGAGGTCCTACCAGAGCAAAAGCCTTGAATTTCGTAGCTTCGGATAACAATTGGGAGGAAATATCTCTTTTAAACATTATAGAATGATAACATTTTGCATTAGTTTATGCAAATATTAAACTAAAGTATAATATTTGTAATTTTTTATGCAAATATATAAATACATAGCTGAGAAAGTTTAAAATAGGGACAAGAAATTCGGAGTGAACGCGTAGGTTGTGGCCATAAAGATTTTGTAGAGGCTTATCCACATTACTTTTTTTGCTAGCAAAAAGAAAACTTTTATGCTACCACAGCTAAGTATAGGTACCCGCATATGCGAATAGGCAGATGATCGGGTGGGAAAGTATTGTAGTAAAGTCGCTTAATACGGGGAATAAGAAACAGTCTCTAGCCAGTCTAGGAGGCACAATAGTAGTAACTCCCATTTTTAAAGGACGAGCTATAGTTTATTAACGAAAAGAATTGAAGGACAATCAAATGACAAACGCAGCGATTGCAGAAAAAGTAAAAAAAGTGGTTATGGATAAATTCAAGGTGAATGAATCTAAAGTTACTGATAATGCTAGTTTCACTGACGACATAGGTGCTGATAGCTTAGACCAAGCTGAGCTGATCATGTTGTTTGAGGAAGAATTTGGTTGTGAAATTCCTCAACAAGATGCTGAAAAAATAAAGACTGTTAAAGACGCTATCGACTATTTAGAAAAAAAAGCTTCTTAATTTTCTAATTGGGAATCATAAAAATGCGTCGGGTTGTTGTTACAGGACTAGGATTAGTAACTCCCTTAGGGAAAAATGTTCAACAAACATGGACTAATCTTTTAGAAGGTCGATCTGGAATTGGCCCCGTGAAGCAATGCGATGTATCTGATTTAGCCTGTAAAATTGCGGGCGAAGTTAAGACTGTGCAATTTCCTGATCAAGCTCCCGATGATTCTTATATTAATTTCGACGAGTTTGTTGAGCCAAAAGATCAAAGCAAGATTGGTCGTTATGGGCTGCTTGCAATGGTGGCCGCTGATGAGGCGTTAAAAGATGCTGGTTGGTTACCAACTTCTAGTACTGATAGAGAACGCACTGGCGTTTTAGTGGGAAGTGGGATTGGGGGATTGGAAGGTATTTACCAAACTTCTGCCACCCTTATTGAAAAAGGGCCCCGCCGTGTAAGCCCTTTCTTTATTCCTTCCTGCCTTATTAATTTAACATCAGGGAACATTTCTATTAAATACGGCCTTAAAGGGCCCAACCATTCTGTTGTAACAGCTTGTTCGACGGGGGCCCATGCTATTGGAGACGCTGCACGTATCATTCAATACGGGGATGCTGACGTCATGCTAGCGGGGGGAACAGAGGCAACCGTTTGTCGTATTGGAATTGCAGGGTTTGCTGCTGCACGGGCTTTGTCTACGAGTTATAATGACAATCCCACTGAAGCATCCCGTCCGTGGGATCAAGGACGCGATGGTTTCGTCATGGGAGAAGGTGCGGGCGTTTTAATATTAGAAGATATGGAGCACGCCAAAAGGCGCGGCGCCAAGATATATGGTGAATTAGTGGGGTATGGCATGTCAGGGGATGCCTATCATATGACAGCCCCTTCTGAAGATGGGGATGGGGCTTTTCGATCTATGAAAATGGCCGTTCAGCGGGCACAAATACATCCGCACGAAATAGGATATATTAATGCCCATGGAACATCTACTCCATTAGGGGATGTGGTAGAGACAATGGCTGTAAGGCGACTTTTTGGAAGTGCAGTGGATAAAGTGTCCATGTCTTCCACTAAATCAGCCATAGGTCATTTACTGGGAGCTGCGGGAGGCGTTGAAGCAATTTTTTCAATTTTAGCAATAAGAGATGGGATTTTACCTCCTACTCTTAATTTGCACTCGCCAGATCCTGAGTGTGTTGGCTTGGATCTTATTCCTTTAAAAGCAAAGGAAAAGAAGATACAATATGCACTATCTAACTCGTTTGGATTTGGGGGAACAAATGCATCGTTGGTCTTTAAAAGATTTACATAATATCTATCCATTTTTTCTACGTTTTATTTTTATAGCTCTTCTTGTAGGAGCGTATGTATGCTTAGGTCTTTATCATGCCCTTAATACGCCCGGTTCTTTAACCGAAGAAACTGTATTTAGGGTGCGACGGGGGCAATCTCTGATGCAAGTAGTTCAGCAGCTAAAAGACCAAGATTTGATACGTTCAACCTTTTGGGTGAAAGTTTATTTATACACAAAAAGGGAAAATCGTTCCATCAAAGCAGGAACATATCCTATCCATCCTCATATGAGCGCCTTAGAAATTTTAGAAACGCTTTTACAAGGGTACGGATTAAGTTATGTCATGCTAATTCCCGAAGGGTTAACCAATATCCAGGTTTTAGAACTACTAGAAACCATGCCTTTTTTAGAAGAAGATATCGTGGAATTGCCTTCCGAAGGCCTTTTATTCCCGAATACGTATAAAATACGAGGGGGAACAACTTAGTCCACCGTCATCAATTTTATGCATCACAAAATGATCAGCGTACTAGGTGAAGTATGGGCTCACCGCGACAAAAATTTATATTTAAAAACCCCTGAGGAGCTTTTAATCCTGGCGTCCCTTATCGAAAAAGAAACCAATAGAAATGAGGAACGTCCACGGGTTGCAGGAGTATTTATTAATCGGCTTAAGAAAAAAATGAAGCTGCAATCAGACCCTACCACCATTTATGGACTCACCGAAGGAAAAGGAAAGCTAGGACGGTCTTTGAAACGGGCTGATATGCGTCATGAAAGTGATCATAATACTTACCATATTAAAGGGCTGCCCCCTACCCCTATTTGTAACCCGGGCCTTCGATCTTTAGAGGCCGCTGCCCATCCTGAAAAAAATAATTTTTTATACTTTGTGGCTGACGGATTAGGCGGACACACTTTTTCTGAACATTATCATGTTCATCGTCATCATATTAAAAAGTTAAAAACAATACAAAAAGTAAAAAAGACAACGAAATCAATAAGTTAGATTTCTATTTTGCATTCCAAATTAAGTTTATTTTATTATTTTTAAAAAAATAATCTTTATCCCTTGAAATAAAAAAAATCGCTCCTATATAAGTGATATCCGAGCGCAATGCTCGGATTTCATGTTATACCTCCATAAACTTACCGGGGAGAGAAATCTCCCCGGTCTTTTTTTAATCCCCACAGACGCTTTTCGTTATGAACCCGGTAAAGAAAAAATGGCATCTGTTGACAAGACTATTTAAAAAGTTGTTAACTCAATAAGACCCCTTATTAACATGGAGACTTTGGCATGGGTAACAAGCAAAAAAT
>JBMDXI010000078.1:0-7168 GCA_048595075.1 Alphaproteobacteria bacterium | reverse complement strand
AAATTCCTAAAAATATTGAAAAAGGTATCTGTTGAGTACAAAGATACATGGGCAGTGTTAGAGCCTAATTTTGAAGCCAATACATTCCGACTAACATACGAATTTAAATTACGGCACCAAAATCAATGGAGCACTTATATGAGTGCAGATGTCATTAAGGATTTTGCAAAAGAATTGGCTGCAGCCCGAACTTTTGGATTTTTAGAAGATGCCAATAGCTTGCGTCAAATCGGGCTTGCTCAAGGAACATCTTTAGAAAATACGGTCGTCTTTGATGGAACCCATCTTTTGAATAAAGAGGGTCTGCGCTTTGAAGATGAGTGTATGCGCCATAAGGCCTTGGATGTTGTTGGCGATCTTTATTTAGCTGGCCATTCTATCATTGGTCAATTTTATGGTCATCTATCCGGGCATACTCTTAACAATAAGCTATTGCAAGCCCTTATGGCGGATCCTTCTGCCTGGACTATAGAGACTGACCTGTCAACACCCCCCTATAAAGATTCTTCCTTCCAACCCCGTCGCGCTGCTTCCTGCTAGTTTAGAGTTGGGTTCTTAACAACATGCTGATAAAGTCGTGTTGTCGCCCCCATGATGACTGTCACTATAAAGAAAATTCCAATAGAGCCTATACATAATAATACTTGCTTCATCATAAATAGAATATCTCCTACTAGAAAAGCCTTAAAAAAATCCACATATGCATATAATATCAAAAAAATTAAAGCATAAAATATAGTGATTAAAAACAGAAAAAGAGCACACAATAGAAAGCTCTTAAGATTTATGGTCATTATTCGCCAAACTAAACCTTTTGTTTGCTTCCATGAAGTCGAAAGTCCCGTCTTATGTTTTAAGGCAATGGCGGGAAAAATAAACTGTAACTTGCAATAAGCCCCAAATCCCATAATGATAGCTAAAGGAATTCCTATAAATATTGTAGAAAGAAGAGCTCCTATAGAAAAAAAAGAAGTTATAGGTTTCCCAATTCCAAAAAAATGCACTCCTTTATAAAAAGCAAAAAAGCAACCTGCTATAAGCCCTGAAAAAATTAGCATCAGGCCAAAGTTTATAGCAATATTATAAAGAAAAAATTTCACGGTTGTTTTATCTACATGCAACCACCATACCTGCGCCTTTGGGTTAGCTACATACTGAATCCATTGAGGAATCCACACAACAGTGAAGAAAGAAGTTAATATAAATAAGATTATATTGAACAAATCATAGCTAACATTTAGTCCCCCATTCTTATTAACCGCTATTATAGGGGTCTTCATCCACTGCATTATCCACACAAGAAGCAAAGGAATAAGAATTATTTTCCCTAAAACTTTCCAATTCTTAAGCGTAAAAATAATTTCTTTAAAGATAAAAATTTTGTGTAATTGAATTGACATGTTATGTCTCCCTAAGTTTAGGCTACAATAGGGTCATCATGTTGTCCAGTTTTATCAAAGCAGAAAATCATCCTGCAGTTTTTTATATACTTAATTTGGGGGACTTTTTTTCCAAGTTACTTTTTCCGTATCTTGAAACCTGCTTTTTCTGAAATAAAGTCTCAAAACTAATAAAAAAACAAAAGTAATGGTGACAGATATCAAACAGGTTTCCATAAATACTGTACCCTTCCTCATGGGCTCTATATATTTTTTTAGCCCCTCAGTATTACCCCCCCATAACTCTGTTTCATTTTTAATGATATCTACAATGAAAGGATCTGTTTCTGAAGGAAGAATACCTGTTCTTTCTAATTCTTGTAATGCATCTAAAGCTTTTAGGTAATCTCCAAAGACAATTACCTGCCCTAAAAAAAATATTAATATTAAAGGTATTAAAAGTCCGAAAACAATTAAACAAATCTTAAATATTTCTCTTAAAGTTTTATAGGTCATTTTTTCTTTTTAGAAGTTTCTTTTTTTATCTTTTCTGCAGCCAATTTTAGATTAATTTTTTCTTCTTGCCATTGGAAGGAAGGCCACTCTGGGTGCTCATAAATAAACATTTATTCTCCGCATAATTTAAAGAGATTATACCCCCTAATCACCGCAAATACTATGTATTTCTATTCATATAGCTAATCCCCTATAAATTGATTTAGCTATAGTACATGCCGCAAATGCACCTCAGAAGGAACTCGCAGGGTTTGGTGGAACTTGTCCAGCCTTTACACAGGGATGAGAGAAATAACAGATAAGTGCCCACCAAACCCTTTTTCATGGCGATGGGTCGCACGACGACAGCTAAAAAACAAATCTTCATTTTCATAAGTATCATAGGGCAATGTATCGATCCCCTTTAATTGAAAGCGCTCTAGTTGAGAACGCACATATCCTGGCAGGTCAAACAACATTTTCTGGGGAAACTCTTGGCTCAGAAAAAAGCGCTCATTCATTGTATCTTCTGCTAAAAACAAATCTGCAACATCAGTGCCTACTTCATAAGAGGGTTGATGAATGCATGGCCCGATGACGGCCACAGTTTGCTCGGGCCGCGCCCCCTTTTTCATCATCAATGCAATGGTATTTTCAATCACGCCACCTAAAGCACTGCGCCACCCTGCATGCACCGCTGCAATAACCTGATTATCATAATCAGCAATCAACACGGGCACACAATCCGCTGTTTGTATCCCCAGGGTTACATCCGTGCGTTGGGTAATCACTGCATCAGCCATAGGCACTTGGGCCCCCTGCCCCCATGGTTCTACGAGATCTATCACATCACTTCCATGAACTTGCCGCAACGTCTGCAAACTATGAATAGGGACGCCTAAAGCTTCCATCCCAAGAGCCCTATTCTTCAGGACATTTTCTTTCTTATCTACTTCCTTGTCAGATGAATTTTCTCGAAAACTACAATTTAAAGAATGAAAGACACCTTGACTGACGCCTCCTTGACGCGTGAAAAATCCATGGCGCAAACCATACAATAAAGGAGATGTAATATAGGGGATTTTGCCTTCACTCATATATAAAAGGTAAGAAAATATATTTAAAATGTAAAGTAATTTTCTTTTCTAAGAGGGTCTCTTCTCCTTTTTATAAATCAATTTGCTTTCTTATCTTCTTAAGCTATAGTGATAAAAGAGAGGGACAAAACTAACATGGGAAAAGAAACTACTAAAACTGAATCTAGTATTAAGAATCAAACATCTCCTTTATATAAAATTCTTTTGTTGAACGATAATGTAACACCGCTTGACTTCGTGATAGAGCTTTTGATTGTCGTCTTTCACAAATCACGTGAGGAGGCCGTCAAAATAGCTTTCGATGTGCATCAAGACGGCAAAGGAGTATGTGGACTTTATTCGTTAGAAATTGCTGAAACGAAAGCAGTTGAATTGATGGAATGCGCGCGTCAATCGCGCCATCCATTGGAATGTCGTATTGAAAAGGCTTAATCATGATATCAAAACACCTTGAAACCACTCTTCAAAAAGCAATTTCTTTGGCTCAAAAATATCGCCACGAATATGCAACCATTGAGCATTTGCTTATGGCCTTAACAGAAGACCCTGACGCTTTACCTCTTTTCAAAAAAGCTAAGATTAAGCCGGCTACCTTGTGTCGTCAATTGCTCAAACATCTTCAAGACCAGCATATTGATATTCCCGAAAATACTCAGATTGAAAGCCGCGTAACGCTCGGGTTTCAACGAGTACTACAACGGGCGTCTCTTCATGCACAATCAGCGCAGATGGTTGAAATTAATGGGGCCCACCTTCTTTTATCTTTGTTCGCAGAAGAAGACTCTTATGCTGTACAGATATTAAAGGAATATCACATCGAAAAAGATGATGTTTTAAACTTTCTCTCCCATCGACCAACGAAAGAAACTACTCCTAAGAAATCTCCTCCTAAACCCTCTGATAATATGTCAATGGATGAGGGCCCTTCTCAAAGCTATTCCCCTCATACTGAACAGGCCCCCAAAGAAGCTGATGAAAAAGGCGATGGAAATGTTTTAGGAAAATACTGTTATAACTTGAATGAAAAAGTACAGCAAAGCGCAGGTGACCCTATTGTAGGCCGTAATAATGAACTTGAGCGTATTTTTCATATTTTGTGCCGACGTACCAAAAATAATCCTCTTCTCATCGGAGACTCGGGGGTCGGAAAAACAGCGCTTGTAGAGGGGGTTGCAAAAAAACTGGTGCATAACTTAGTCCCTGCTGCCTTAGAAGGTGCAACTATTTATTCATTAGATATGGGAGGTCTTGTCGCTGGAACCCGCTTCCGGGGTGATTTTGAAGAGCGTTTTAAAAGTATTGTCCAATCCTTAGAAGCAAAAGAAAAATCCATTCTTTTTATTGATGAAGCTCATACGATGATTGGCGCGGGATCAGTGCAAGGCGGCGCTGTTGATGTCGCTAGTCTTCTCAAACCTACGCTTGAGCGCGGCAAGATTCGATGCATTGCCACCACAACATTTAAAGACTATCGCTCGCAGTTAGAAAAAGATACCGCTCTCCTCCGTCGCTTCCAAAAGGTTGAGATAAAAGAGCCATCCCCTGCAGAAGCTGTTAAAATTTTGCAGGGTCTGCTCCCTAACTTAGAAACCTTCCACCAAGTAGAGTATAAAGAAGGTTCTGTCGAAGCAGCAATTGATTTATCACTACGATTTATCATGGATCGGCGCCTTCCTGATAAAGCCATCGATATTTTAGATGAAGCAGGCGCAAAAAAACGCCTTAATGCCTCTTCCACAAAAAAAGTAGCTGTAACTGTCAAAGATATAGAAAACACGGTTGCTCAAATGGCAGCCGTTCCTTCAAAGCAAGTATCAAAAGATGATCGCTCTATTTTAAAGAACTTAGAAAAATCTTTAAAACAAGTGGTGTTTGGTCAAGATAAAGCGGTTCATACATTAGTACATTCTATTAAGCTATCACGCTCAGGCTTAAGGTCAGTCGAAAAACCAATTGGATGTTATCTATTTTCAGGGCCTACAGGCGTTGGAAAAACAGAAATTTCAAGACAACTTAGCTACTGCATGGGAATGCCCCTCATCCGTTTTGATATGTCAGAATACATGGAAAAGCATAGCGTGGCTAAACTAATAGGCGCCCCTCCAGGCTATGTAGGATATGAACAAGGCGGCCTTTTAACGGATGCTATTAGCAAAACTCCCTATGCTGTTGTGTTGTTAGATGAAATCGAAAAAGCCCACCCTGATATTTATAATATTCTCCTTCAGGTAATGGATTATGGTATTTTAACAGACCACCATGGAAATTCCGTCAACTGCCGCAACATTATTTTGATTCTTACCACAAATGCAGGGGCTGCAGAAATGAGCAAACATGGCCTAGGGTTTGGCAACGAAACCCGTCAAGGGGCAGACGAAGAAGCTATCCATCGTATATTCTCTCCTGAATTCCGAAATCGACTGGACGCCATTGTGCCCTTCCACCCCCTTGATGAGAAAATTATGCTCAAAATTGTGGAAAAGTTCTTGGGCGAACTAGAAAAACAACTTTTAGATAAACATATTAAATTAGAGGTAGATGAGTCAGTGAAAAAATGGCTCACACGCAAAGGATTTGACCCAATTTATGGGGCACGCCCTCTTTCACGGACCTTGGATGAACATATTAAAAAAGCCCTCGCCGATGAAATTTTGTTTGGAAAATTGGAAAAAGGGGGCACGCTGATTTTATCCCTCAAGGATGATGCTATCCGCTTCCAAATCAAGCAAACTGTGCAATAATTTTATAAGAGAATATCTGAATTACTCGTCCTCTTCTCGAGAAAGTTGCAGTCTATTAAAGGATTCCTCAATTTCTCTAAAAGGATTGTTTGAGCATCGTGGTCTAAAATCTTCTTGGTCACTTTCACTGGAGGACTCATCGTCTGATTTTTCAGCAATTGCGTTAAAAAATCGCTCTCTTAAGTTGAAATCGCTCCGTTTATTATTATTTTGACTATTATGCAGCAAGGGGATCTCCTTTTTAGCACCTTGATTCATAACGCTATCCTGCCCTGCTAAGTCTGGTGTTACCTCTATTTCTATTGGAGTTTGGCTCATAACACTATCCTGGCCTGATAATTCCATGTCTGTTGGAGTTGGGCTCACTGCACTATCCCGCCTTTGTGAGAGAGATCTAAAATCTACTGTTGATATACCCTTATGGACTGAGCTTAAAAAGGTTTGTCTCTGATAGGGTTTATTTATAATGTTCCCCTGTTTATGTTTTTTAGGAAGATAGGAATATCTTTCCTCTTCATCTGATGAGTCCTGTTCTGATGCTTCGTCTAAGAAGTGCCCTGCTCTACGAGTTTTGCAAGGTTTATAAGATTCTTCTGAGGCATCCATGGCTGCAAAAGAATTTGCTACAAGTAATAAAATAAATAAAACAAAGTATATATTTTTCATAATAAAGAACTCACTAACTATTTATTGATATAATCAATATAAATGATGAGTAAATATTCAAATAACAAGTATTTGTCAAGTAAATATTATTTATATTTAAGTAAAAATATAGATTTTAAATGCATCCTAGTGATTCCCTACACTTAACAAGGGAGTCTATAGCTAGATTCATTTAATTGTATTGAGAGGCGTGAAGGGGGGAACGTGTAGTCACGTCAAGCAACGACGTACATCAATTATAAGAGGCAGGCTATAATAGTCCTTATAATAAAAAAGCCCTAGAGTTTCCTCTAAGGCTTTTTTAAAAAACTGTTTCCTAAGAAACTAGAATTTCATTCCCACACCTAGAGTGATGGCATGAGTTGTTGGTTTTTTATTCCACTTGTAGTACTTAGGTCTCTCTAGTGAGAAAGCCTTAGAGTACTTATAGTTTGCATCAAGGAAAACTTTGTCGTTAACCATGTAGCTAGCACCGATTCCTGGTACATAAGACCATGCATTTACAGTCTTGCTAATGTTTCTGTATGCAGGCGCAGTAGAGGTTGAGAACTTCAACTTATACTGATTGTAACCTACCCCTAAATAGATGTAAGTTAACAATTGGTCTACTGGATGAACACCAATACGAGCTCCTAAACCAGCAGCCCATTGAGATTTAGTCTCAAGAGAGTTGCTAGTCTTCTTAGCCCAGTTGTAACCACCTTGGATATCTCCACCCACATAGATGTCATGAATATTGCAACCATAACCACCATTAATTCCAGCACCATATCCACTTGGCTTAGGGCTA
>JBMDXI010000077.1:0-4478 GCA_048595075.1 Alphaproteobacteria bacterium | reverse complement strand
AATCTACGGCTATTAACTTCCCTGCATCATTCAGGAAATACATAATTTTATTGGCTATGATGGGGGTGACATAAATGGGGCCTGGCACAGAAAAAGTATCAATGGTATCTCCGTTTTTAGGATTTAAGCTAAGAACCTTCCCGGAAGAATTAACTATATATAGTTGATTCCCTGCTAAAAGGGGGCCTAACCAATGAAGGTCTTTGTCGCCATCTTCTTTTGCTTTAAGGGGTTTGATCCATACTATTTTTCCTGTTTCTTTCATGAGGCAAATAGCTTCCCCTTTGGTGGAGACGGCGAAAATAAAGCTGCCTGACAGAGCGGGTGTTGATAAGCAGCTGATATCTTTTTCCCAAATGCGTGTTCCTGTTCGGAACTCTAACCCTGCCATATGACCACTTTGGGAAGATACAATAACTAAGCCCTTATCAATCACGGGGTCTGTTTTTATTTGTGATACCATGGAGACTGAGCTAACTGTGGGGGCACTCCCTAAAGATTCGGCCCATAAAGGGAAGCCATTTTCTGCCTTTAAGGCAAATAGCTCTCCTGTTGCATAGGGAATAATGACGGTATGTCGATCAGCAGCGACTGTTCCCCCCCCTAATAAACTACACATTTCTGAGGCCCCTTCGTGATGCCACACTTTTTCGCCTGTTAAGGTATTGAGCGCAATTACTGAGTTTTGCTTGGTGATCACATAAACAAGATTATTCTTAACGGTAGGAGCTGATCGAATGGGATGTATAACCGCTGTTTGCCATAAGATTGCTCCATTAAGGGCATCCAAGCAAAACACATCAGCAGACGAGAAGCTAGCATATAATTTTCCTTGATGGACAGCCAGCCCACCACCCAAACAGCTGTCAGTTCCTCCCTTTAACGGAAGTTGCTTAGACCACATCTTTTTTCCTGAAGAAAGCTGACGGGCCATCACTAACCCTTGGGAATCAAGCGTAAAGATAAGCTCATCATCTGTAACGGGCTGGGAAAGCAAGTAAGCGGATGAGCTACTGCCCGACCCAATAGACTCTTTCCATAAGGTAGTATGGTGATGTTCAAATTCAGCATGAGGAATCAGGTGAGAGGCGTTATCTGATGAGTGTGTCCATGCGGCATTAGTGATAGGCGATTCAAGCTCTATATCGATATTATCATCCTTAGTCTCTGTTTCTAAAGAAGGGGGTGCAACCAAAAACCTTTGACGTGGCCCTTGCAATGGGTCTTTTTTACTTTCGCATCCTGTTCCAGATAAAATACCACACCCTAAACAGATAGTTCCTAAAAGTGTTTTAATCTTGCTTTTTAAGTCAACAGGGCCCTTTTTATCAGGGACAGCGCGTAAGAGACCTTTTACAGAAAAAAGAAGGGACATATTTATTTCCCAGCAGATTGTTGTTGGTCCAGAGTCCCCAATAATACTTCAGCACGTTGTTTAATAGGGGCCGATGCACTTTTATCTGTTATAATTTTTTCTAAATATTCTTTTGCTTCTGCTAAGTGATTTTCTCTTATTTGCAAAAGCGCTAAAATTTCATAAGCAGAAAGTTTCCAGGGATTATCTTCTTGTGCAAAGGGGGTGATAAGCTTCCTTAATGTTTCAGGGTCAGCTTGGTCAATGGTCAGATAGGCTTTTTTAAAAATCGCCAGTTCTTTCATTAAGGATTGGGGGTTTTTCCAATAAGCTATCAAACCGCTATTATCAGAAATAGTTTCTTCATAAACAGTAGCTGCCATTTCGTCTTGCCCTTGTTTACCCAGCAAGGCAGCAGCCCAAAAACGCGATAAGGTCGTATAAATGTTATTATATTCTTCAGCAATACGATTGAAAATGGGTAAACTATTGGCAGACTGATGCATGGCTGAATTGATGCCTCTAAAATATTGCTCAGCGGCTTGAGAAAGCTTTGATTGATTGTAATGGTTATACCATGAGTATCCAGCCGTTGCGATAAGGACGCCCCCTACTACTCCATAAATATAATTATGATATTTTTTCCATAACCGCGTCCAGCGTTCTTGCTCTATGTCTTCTTGTAATTCGTCGAAAATGTCAGCCATAATATATATGCTCCAAAAGTGAAATCTATTATCTTCATACCTTTGTTATGAAAAAAGTGCAAGAGACAAGAGGGTTCTTTAATATTTATATAAAGCCCATATATAATTTTTTTTTTAAGTTAAGACTCTGGATTTTTTTTCTTTTTGTGCTATTTTAAGGCCGTATTCAAATATAAAAGGAGGAACCTATGAGCGTACTTGTTGGAAAAGCAGCCCCAGATTTTACAGCAGCAGCTGTTATGCCAGATAATTCTATTAATGAAAATTTTAATTTAAAAACCTATTTAAAAGGAAAAACAGGGATATTATTTTTCTATCCCCTCGATTTTACGTTTGTATGCCCTTCTGAAATAATTGCTTTTGATCATCGCGTAAAAGCTTTTAAAGAAAAGAAGACAGAAGTTATAGCCGTCAGTGTTGATTCGCACTTTACCCACTTGGCATGGAAAAACACCCCTGTGAAAGAAGGGGGGATTGGCCCTGTTCAGTTTCCCATGGTGGCTGATTTAACGAAAAGCATTGCGCGCGATTATGATGTATTAATAAATGATGCTGTTTCTTTGCGGGGAACATTCTTAATTGATAAGGACTTCACAGTGCGTCACCAAGTAGTGAACGATCTGCCCTTAGGGCGCAATATAGATGAAGCCTTGCGTATGGTTGATGCTTTGCAGTATTTTGAAGCCCATGGAGAAGTTTGTCCTGCAGGGTGGAGCGAGGGGGCTAAAGGGATGAAGCCAACAGCTCAAGGGGTTGCAGCGTATCTTTCAGAGTTTGAGAAGCAGCTTTAAATAAAGCAATATACTCACGCATCTGCGTGATGATAAAAATTTTATGCTTTTCTCTTGACTTTTGCCCCGAGGATTAGCATAAAAGGTCATTAGTTATTTATTTTAGGAATATTATGTTTGCAATTATTAAAACTGGCGGAAAGCAGTATAAACTAACTCATAACACCATTGTTATTGTAGAAAAACTAGATCATGCACCTGGTGAACACGTTGTGTTTGATAAGGTATTGATGATCGGGGATGATCAAAAAACTTTAGTGGGGTCTGCTGCTTTAACCCAAGCCAAAGTTTTGGGTGTGGTCGTTAATCAAGACCGTGCTGATAAGGTTATTATATTTAAAAAGACGCGGCGTCATACTTACCGACGTAAAAAAGGTCATCGTCAACACCAAACGGTGGTGCGGATTATGGAAATTGCTGCGAATGGTGTGTTTACGCAACAGAAAGCTGCTGCAAAAGAAGAAAAGTCTGTTAAGGCTGAATCAAAGGCGCCTAAGGAAACTTCTAAAAAAGAAGAAGCTGTAAAAAAAGTAGCTCCTAAAAAGGCAGCAAAAACGGACAAGTAAGAAAGGACTGAAAGATGGCACAGAAAAAAGCAGGTGGTAGTTCTAGGAACGGTCGTGATTCTGCAGGCCGCAGGCTGGGTGTTAAGAAGTTTGGTGGTCAGCACGTTATTCCTGGTAATATTTTAGTACGCCAACGGGGTACAAAAGTTTTTCCTGGTTCCAATGTGGGAATGGGGAAAGACCATACCTTGTTTGCTTTGACAGAAGGTCAAGTAAGCTTTGCGCGCAAGGCTGAAGGACGGATGTTCGTTTCTATCGTATAGCTCGCCCTTTTTCGCTGCTACTTTGTCAGGTGTTGCTGGCCTGCGTCAAGTACACATTTGTGCAGCCTTCGCCGTATCAACAAAAAGGTACTTCGCTATAATGGGTGTTTTTCTTGCTCTCAGCGTCATGGCGAGTGAAACGAAGCAATTCAGCCTTTTAATAAATTAAGTGAAGACTTATTAAGAGACAGCAACAAACACTTCCTTTCGAACAACTGAACTTGGTATTATTCCCCCAGATAAGGGGCGTGGGAAGAAGGCTATGATTGTTTTAGGCATTGAAACCAGTTGTGATGAGACGTCAGTGGCCTTGGTTACAGACGATAAAAAGATTTTATCTCAGCAGATTTTCTCCCAAATCGAAGAACATGAATCTTTTGGCGGGGTGGTGCCTGAATTAGCTGCCCGTGCTCACTTACAATCTCTTGAAACTATTTTTGCCCGCTCTTTAGACGAAGCCAATGTCTCGTTGGCAGATGTAACGGCTATTGCAGCAACCTGTGGGCCAGGTCTTATTGGAGGCCTGATTGTGGGCGCTACTTTTGGCAAAGCCCTTGCTTATTACCATCAAAAACCTTTTATTCCCATAAACCATTTAGAGGCTCATGCGCTCACAGTGCGGTTGACCCATTCTGTGGAATTTCCTTACCTACTTTTATTGGTATCAGGGGGACACTGTCAAATTCTGGGGGTTGAAAATGTGGGGCAGTACAAATTAATTGGCACGACGTTAGACGATGCGGTGGGTGAAACCTTTGACAAAATTGCCAAGATACTGGGTTTACCTTATCCAGGTG
>JBMDXI010000076.1:0-5494 GCA_048595075.1 Alphaproteobacteria bacterium | reverse complement strand
ACCCACTATGAATGTGGGAAGAATCAAAGACCAACACCTCATTCACCAAAATCGTAAATTCTTCATAAATAACAGGATCAATTTCTTGAATTATTTTTAGCATTTTTTCTAAGCTATTTTTGGTCTCAGCAAATTGTTCTTGCGTACATTGGGTAACAGCGACACCATTTTCTTTTATACAGTCTTCACTCATATAAATAGCCTCCCCCACCCAAGCAGCTTTAGAGGAGGGAGGGACAAAATTTTGAATAGTAAATTTTGGAAGAAGATAATCCCCTGCCGCGATTTCATTAACAGCGATTTCGATGATATTTCTATTGCCATTCTGCAGCCCCTTTAAAAGCCGTTGATTGACGGTAAAAATATATCCCGAAATATTTTTAAAAGAGGATATTTTTTTTAAAAGAGATCCAGCAAGACGAGTATCAATATTATAATCATGAGAGGCTATGTCTAGTAAATAGTCTATACTTTCAATAAGCTGGGTGCGTAAATTTTTTACGAGAAATGTTGCGCGTTCAGCACATGGATAAAAATCTGTTATGGATCGCATATTAGCGTTCCTCCTAAAAAATAAAACCTCCCTGTTAGATTAGTTAGTATTTCTTATCGAACAAAATGAAAAATAATCCATCCCATTCTCTAATATTTATAAGAGATATGATTACTTAGTTTTTTTTGGACTAATAATATTAGTAGATGTCAAATCATTCTTTGACATTAAAACTTTTGATAAATCGATTTTTGTCATGTTGTCCTCCTTTCTTTATAATTTTTACTCCAGATAATACCCAGTTTCTTAAGGCGTCAAGGGGAAAAAAGACAAAAAATACACTTATCTTCTTATCTTCCTGGCAAAGTTGTATTTATATTTGACTAATTAGGGGATATTTTTACAAAGTTACCTTAAAAAATTCTGTGGGTAATTGGGAAAAATTCTTCCACATGTTCTTAAGATCAACGATTAGGCAACTATCAGTTCCTATTCTGGCAAAATCTTCAGCTTTCATTTGTTGAAACTGGGTGTGGGCAACCGCCCCTACAATGCAGCCATAATCTATAAAGTCTTCTATATTTTTTAGATCAATCCCATAGTATTTTTTAGCCTCTATCGGTGAAGCATAGGGGTCGGCCACATCTACTTGATAGCCCAATGTTTCCAGATGAGTGATAAGATCAATAACTTTCGTATTGCGCAAATCTGGGACATTTTCTTTAAAAGTAAGCCCTAAAACCGCTATTTTTTTATTTTTAATTTTATGATTGATAGAATGTTGGTGAATTATATCTGCACACAAAAAGGCCATTTGGTCATTGATACGGCGCCCTGCTAAAATAACCTCAGGATGATGACCCTTTGTTTGGGCATAACTCGCTAAATAAAAAGGGTCCACCCCAATACAATGCCCCCCCACTAATCCAGGCGTAAATGGCAAGAAATTCCACTTTGTTTGCGCTGCTGCTAATATATCATAAATAGACAAACCATCTTTATTGAAGATAGCCGTAATTTCATTCATGAAGGCAACATTAATATCCCGCTGGGCATTTTCAATTACTTTTGCGGCTTCTGCAGTTTTTATGTTGGCTGCTTTAAAAGTTTTTGTAATAGATCCATATATTTTTGCGAGCGTATCGCATACTTCAGCTGTTTGGCCTGCCACTACTTTTGTAATTTTATGAACGGTATGTTCTTTATCACCAGGGTTAATCCGTTCGGGAGAATAGCCTAAAAAGAAGTCTTTTCCTGCCTTTAAACCCGAAGCTTTTTCTAAAATAGGGCCACAATATTCTTCCGTTACCCCGGGATAAACCGTACTTTCAAATACAATGATAGCCCCTGCCTCTATAACTTCCCCTATCATTTCTGAAGCTATTTTTAAAAGACTTAAGTCAGGGGTATTATCTTTTTCATGAACAGGGGTCGGAACCGTGACAATATAAACATCTTGCCCTTTTAAATCTTGTAATACATGAGTGACTTTAAGAGGGCTTCTACGTAGCTCTTCCGAAGAAAGTTCGTTGGTGCGGTCAATTCCCTGCTGTAATTCTTCCACTCTTTTTTTATCAACATCAAATCCTATAACAGGATAATGCTGGGCTAAAGCGTTCGCTAAAGGAAGGCCGACATATCCTAGGCCTAAAACGGCTATTTTCATTCTTTCTATTCCACTGTAGTTAACTGCTTTACTATATAATTTTTTTTATCTTCAACAGTAAGATGACTTTTAAGGGAATAGTCAACTTTTTTCAATAGGTGTTGGACAAATTTTCTTTGTATTTCCTGTAAATGAGATTCTAAAAGATAGTGTTTTCTTTCTTCTACCTGAGTCATAAATTCTTTTTCCAGCTTGTGGAGAGTTTTTTTAGAGTCTTGCTTTAAAATTTTTACCTTGCGTTCAACTTCTTTAAGTTCTTTTTCATGGCGGGCCTTTTGTTTTTTAAGGTAGCTTTTAGCTTGTAAATAAGCAAGTTCAGCTTCTTGGTGTAAGTCGGTGGCTTCCATTATTTGTTGGGAAATTTGTTGCGATCGTTGGTCTAACTGAAAAAGTATCTTTTTGAAAAAGCGTCGTCCTGCGACAGCAAAAAACAATAAAAATGAAATCAATACCCAAAAAGAAGCATCTAAAATCATTGTTTATCTTTCTGTTGGGTATCCACTAGTTTACCCAAAATTTCTTGAACAAAATCCTCTTCTTTAGTATGAAGCGCCGTCATAAGCTTATCGTGTTCTTTTTCTAATGCTTTGTCGAATAAAGCAAGCTCTTGAACAAGGGTTTTATGATGAGTTTCTTTCGCCGCTTGTAAAGAGCGGTTTATATCCTCTGTCGTGTTGCGTATTAAACCATGGACATGATTTTGAAACTGGGTTTCCGCTTGTTCAGCTTTTAATCGTAAATGCTCAGTTTCGGTTTTAAAATCTTCAATTTCTTTTAATTTTTCATTAATTTTTGAGGCACGATTATAGAAAATGCGTTGAAACCTTGGCTCTATAAAGAAATAGATACCTCCAAAAAGCAACAGAAAAAAAATTCCTAGCCAAAAAAGCTGTGGAATGTATAAAGCCGTATCTAGTTGAGGCATAATTAAAACCCTGATTAGGTTTTACAACCTATTTAAACAGAATAAGAAAAGCAATTAGCAAAGCGAATAAAGCCACTGCTTCTGTTAAAGCGAATCCTAAAATTCCTATAGAAAATACATCTTTACGTGCTTCAGGATTACGGGCTACTGAGCTAATCAAAGTAGAAAAAATACTTCCGATTCCCAACCCAACCCCTAAAAGAGGAAATACTGCTAATCCAGCACCAATCATTCTTGCAGCTTCTGTTTCCATTTTTTATCTCCTTATTAATACATATATATCACGAATGTAAATAAATGGCATCATTTAAATACAAACACGTTAATACAGAAAACACATAAGCTTGTAAAAAAGCAACTAAAAATTCAAACCCAATTAACAAGCTATTAGCTACTATTGTGGAAAAACCAAAAACTCCCAGGCTGACCGTAAATAATCCAAACACTTTTAGCATGGTATGACCTGCTACCATATTAGCGAAAAGGCGAATAGAAAGACTTACAGGACGTGAAAGGAAAGAAATTATCTCAATAGGAATCAAAATAGGGGCTAGTATAAGGGGCGCGCCCTCAGGCACGAAAATGGTTAAAAATTTAATCCCATGATTTAAAATCCCCACAATAATAACAACACTAAACACAATAAGCGCTAACCCAAATGTTAAGATCAATTGACTGGTAAATGTAAAGCTATAGGGAATCATCCCTAAGAAATTGCCCATCAATACGAATAGAAATACCCCAAAAACAAAGGGTTGAAATTGTTTTCCTTTGGTACCAATGTTTTCTTCTAACATGTTGGCAATGAATTCGTAGCAGAGTTCTAAAAGAGATTGTAACCGTCCAGGAATTGAGGATAGTCTACGCGTTCCTAAAAACAAGATTCCCAAAATAAAGACAACTGTAAGACCCATAAAAAGGGCAGAGTTGGTAAAAGATATATCTACCCCAAAAATTTCTAAGGGGATCAATTTTTTAACAATGAATTGCTTAAGAGGCGTTTCCATAACACTCACATTTAATCAAAATTTGTCCCCTTTTCGTGCTGGAGAGAGATGTTTCATTTAAATCACCTCTGCGGAGGTTGATGATCGTTATGAATATTTTTAAACCCATATCCTATTTTGCACAAGCTTTTATATACATTTAACAGCCCTGCACTAGAGCCTAATAAAAAACCGATGATTAATCCCCAATGGGCACAGTTAAGCCATTTATCCACTAATAGACCCAATCCAGCCCCTACGATAATGCCAGCAATCATATCGGTGCTGGCTCGCAACGCCATAGCGTTGAAAGAAGGGAGAGAGGAGGTCGTCTTATCCTGCTCTTTTTTCGGATGGGGCATTTTTTATTCCAAATGTTTTCAAGGGGTTGCCTTTTTTCACATGTTCAAGGGCTTGCAAGATTATTTTTCTGAAGGCTCTCCAACTCAATAATCCATCTATTTCTTTAGCACCTATAATAAAAATAGGTACTCCCTGAATATCATATTTTTTTTCTGCTATAAAGCGTGATTTTACAATATCATCAGCAAATTTTTCATTTTCTAATGACCGATTAATTTCCTCGATGGTTAATCCGTTTTCAATAAGTATCTTTTTCAAGGCTTGGAAGGGATTTTTAGCTTTAATCCATATGTGTTGGGTTTCGTAAATAATTTTTTGGTACCTGCACGGTGATGGACTTCCACGAATAATTTGGCTAATTTTCATATCTACTTCATTGAGGGGAAATTCCATACTCACCAGTGATACTTTGCCCGTATCAATAAACTCTTTTTGAAGCTTGGGCAAAATCTTTTCCATAAATTTCGCACATATCCCACAACTGGGGGAGGCATATTGAACAATAATAATGGGGGCGTTTTCACTTCCATAACAAAGGCGAGAAGCAGCAATGTTTTGTTCTGCCTTAGTGACCAGAGTCCCCTGTAAAAAGAAAAAAAGAATACCCACCCACAGCTGTCTCATGAAATTTTATGCCCAATTTCTTTTAGTCTTTATCATGAGAAGACAAGGATGTATAGAGAATATTTGCATTTTTCCTACTTATCTTTAGTCAAGAGAATCTAGGCTAGTTACCACCCTATCTGGGCCTGAAATGTCTTTAGCAGGCATAGACATTGGGTTGCCCCCCTCTTCTTTTGTAGAGATCGTTATCGCATAGGGGTTTATGTAATTCTGGTTATTTTCCCTTAGAAGGGAAAATTTGTCATATAATTTCTTTAAAATGGGGTTGATGTACTTTGCTTGGTATTTTACAAGCTTTAAAGGAGCCCCCCCATAGGCAGAGGGAGCAAACAACACATCGAGTAGCTTTTCTTTTGTTCCAAAAATGTTACCGAGCGAAGCTTTGATAATTCTTACGACATCCTTTAAGCGTTGTTCGTTCACATGTCCATTGTCCT
>JBMDXI010000075.1:0-3466 GCA_048595075.1 Alphaproteobacteria bacterium | reverse complement strand
TTATTATTCAGGGCCCCACGGCCTCAGGAAAATCTGCTTTAGCCATAGATATAGCCCAAGAATACAATGGTTGCATTATCAATGCAGATAGCATGCAACTTTACAAAGGATTGCCCATTTTATCTGCGCAGCCCTCTGAAGAAGAGGTGCAGCATATCCCCCATCGATTATTTAGTATTTTAGAACCTACTGAACAATGCTCAGCCAGCCAATGGTGTGAAAAAGTTCACCACATCCTAGAAAATGAGAAAAATAAATTTAAAACTTTTATACTGGTGGGCGGAACGGGATTTTATATAAAATCCTTTGTTGAAGGATTAAGTCCAATTCCTTCTATTCCTTCTGACCAGCGGCAAATGTTACAACACTTGTTGAGTGAAAAAGGCACGACTGGATTATATGAATTACTTCAGGAAAAAGACCCTTTAATGGCGGAAAAGCTAATCCCTCAAGACACCCAACGCATTATGCGTGCCCTTGAAGTAGTTTTATTCACTCAAAAATCCCTCGCTCTCTGGCAGCAGGAATCCAAATTAGGCGCTCTTACAACTAAACCCCTTTCTATAACTATTCTTCCCCCTCGCGACCTTTTGTACGACGCTATCAATAAGCGTGTTATAAGAATGATGGAACAAGGGGCCCTTGAGGAAGCAAAATCATTATGGCACCAGCATCTTCCCCTTGGAGGAATTGTTAAAACTTTAGGGTACATCGAAATAGTCGGCTACCTGGAAAAAAAATTATCCTGGCAAGAAGCTATCGAGAAAATTCAACAAAAATCCCGTAATTATGCTAAGCGCCAACTTACATGGCTGCGCCATCAAACAACCGCAGATATTACTTGGCCTCATCTGTATGTTTCCTCTCCTACTTCTTTGCAAGCCCTAGCATTGTTTTAGTCAACTTATAGAGAACGGATAACAAAGAAGTTCTTTCAAATAATTTGTTGACAAAATTTTATTACCTATTCTATAAGAAGCCCCTACGTATGAACAACTTCATAAAAATAGACAAGAGAGCTTACCCATGAACAACAAAACATTTTTTTCATTTTTTCTTTTTACCATAACACTTTTAACTGCTTCCTTTTCAGAAGCAGCCTCTAATCAAGGGGAAATGGGTAAATTTCCCAATAAAAGAGTACTCCCTAGCATCCCAAAGAAGCCGGATGAAGTTAACCAAAGGGTGAATGAGATTACAAAAAATATGAGCAGGGAATGTACTGCTGACATATATGAGCTTGTCTACAAGATCACGGAAGAAAAAAGAATAGAAGTTCTAAAAATGTTCAAAGCGTTTTTTTTAGATAGAGTATCAGATAGAGTATGCGTTTCTCTGTTAGGTAATATGAATGAGGGAAAGTGGGAGTGGTCCCGAGCTAACCAGGATGACATCCTAAAGAGAGTCGAGGAAATTTCTTCACTGGGCATTAATGTCACGGGGGATGGGCGTATTAATGTAATAATTGCTATAGGAAATACTCCTCTCGCCGATAGAGATGACACTATGGAGAATACTAAATTGTTATTAAAATCGCTTAATTTGACTAATATAAAAGGCGAAGACCTGGGGATGATTATAAATGCTATACACAGTGCCCCTTTAGCACAGGGTAAGCATCAAAGAAAAAAGATAGTAGAAAATGCTCATAAACTCATGCTTTCTAATACATCTGGACAGGGTTGTACAAATATCCTGTGGCGCATAGGTAAAATTTCAACAGAAGAAATGGACAGTGTCTTAAAAGAGGGGCTGCGGTTGGTCACCTCTAGTATGGACGAACAGGCGCGCATGCTGCTCATAGAAAAGGTAAACTGCATAAACTCTCTCTACCGACCCGCCTTAGTTGATTATGCGTTATTAAGATTAGAGAGGGCAGAGGATGATTTAAAAGCAAAAAAAAGAATTTTAAGAGAAAACTGTAGACCCAATTGCCTCTCTAAACTTTTAGAGGAAGGCAAACAAAGGCTTGATAAAATTCTTATTAACTATCCTCATTTCTTTGAAGGGAAACCTGAGTTGGTAGGTAATCTCGCGGATTTTTTGACGAATCCTCCTGTTGGGCTCTTTAATAATGAAAAGATTCCTTTAGAGATTTCTATATTTCCTTGGATGCCTGTAGAGAAGGAGGATGCTATAGCTAATCCCCTATAAGAGGAAGAGTACAATGAAAGAGGAGAGAATATGTAGCTAACCTACATCAGCGACGAATTTTGATGTATTCACTTTATAAGGAATCAGCTATATGTATTTTTTTCTCGACACAAATATGTTCTTGATATATATGAAGAATAAATTAATTTTAAGGAGAACATGATGATTAATAAATTTATTCTTTTTTCGTTTTTTATTTCTATAATTTCTACAAGTTATGCAGCTTTAACTGAAGAGTCTGAAAAAGGCCATGGTAAATCCGCGCCTGTTCTCTTACAGTCAGAAAATTATAGGCATGTCTGCCAAATAGATAAAGAACTTGGAACAAATTACCAAGAAAAATATTATCCTGTACCAAAGGTTGACACAAAAAAGCCTGACCACGCACCTTTACCATCTCATCTACAGCACGCTCTAAAGGAGTTGGTGGAGAGAGAAAAAAAATTGAAAACACAAGACGCTTTTAACTATGCAAAGGCTACTTCTTCTGAGAAATTGCCTCTCGACCAACCGGATTTTGATCGTGTAGTGATGATAGATAGTAAATTAGGCACATCCTATTCAAAAGGATATGTTCCAGTGAAGTATGAGAAAAAGCGCCCCGAGCCTTGCACTCTATCTTAAAGTGAGCAGTTAATTAATATAGATAATTTCTTATAATTATAGTGCGACGCTAGTATATAATTAAATGGATTAAATCATAGAGTGAAGGTGGTAAAGGTTAGCACCTTCACTCTTTTTTATAGACAATTTTTATATATTCTTTATTATAAAGATAGGTTTGATTTAAAAGGAGGATATGATGTTTAAATTTATTTTTTGTTCGCTCTTTGTTTCTATAATTTCTACAGGTTATGCAGCTTCAATCGACCAACCTGGAAAAGATCAAAGCAAATTCACCCCTCTTCCCTTACATCCACGCGATTACGAACTCGTTTGCAAAACAGATAAAAAATTTGGACTTAATCACAAAGAAAATTACTATCCTGAGCCCAGTTTTGACCAAAAATCTGAATGGGCTTTATCCAGAAAAACACAAGTAGAAGTTGAAGTTGTACCTCCTGTGGTTTTGCCCTTAGATAAAAATGCTCAGAATATGGAAAGATTCTTGTTTCTTCCTTTTGCCGAGTAATTATAGACGCATACCAACACATGGTGAAGTCAACCTACATCAGCAACGATTTCTGATGTATTCACTTTATACGGACTTAGCCATATGTATGGGAATTCTTCATGGCTAACAGTTTCTGATAAGCCTCTCTCTTAGAGCAGGCTAATTGCTTTGTGATATACTCTGCCCCTTCTTTAAGAG
>JBMDXI010000074.1:0-14416 GCA_048595075.1 Alphaproteobacteria bacterium | reverse complement strand
GCGAGTGCTCTTGAATTTTCTTATGGCTTGGTTTTGCCCTTGCTTGCGATGATTTTCTTGAAAGAAAAAATCCCCCTGAAACGGTGGGTGGCCTTGCTGATAGGATATATAGGGGTGTGGATTATTATTGACCCTGTTTATGAGCGCTTAGAAGTCGGGGAATTTATCATGCTAGGGGCTGTTCTTTTAAAATCTGCTTCTAGCATTTATTTAAAAAAGCTGACCGATACTGATTCACCTTTTCTGTCAGTATTTTATTCAGGTGTTGCGACTGTTACTTTGTTAGGAATTTATTTCCTTATTATTCCATTTTTTCCCGCACTACAAAATAATTTCTTTGCAGCGTGGGTGCCTCTTACGTTGGAAAATTTTGAGTGGATTCTTGTGATGGGGCTTTGCTCTTTTATAGCGCAGTATAGTTACATCCAAGCCTTCCATAAAGGTCAGCTAAACTTTTTATCGGGTTTTGAGTATCTAAAAACTATTTTTGCAACTCTTTTAGGCATTATTCTATTTGGTGAGTTTGTTAATTGGCAAACAATTGTAGGGGGAATTATTATTTTATGTAGTAGCTATCTTATTACGCGCCAAGAATTTAAGCAAAATGTGGAAGTGTAATGCGTATTTTAAGGGGAAAGTTTAAGGGGCGAAAATTACTTACTCCAGCTGAAGACATAACGCGACCAACCCTAGGGCGAATAAAAGAAGCTATTTTTAATATTTTGGAGCATCGATTCAAAATTAATTTTCATGAAATAACAGTACTTGATTTATATGCTGGCACGGGGGCATTAGGATGTGAATCTCTTTCACGGGGCGCTCAGCAGGGGGTCTTTGTAGAGCTAAATAAAGCAGCGATGGATATTTTAAAGAAAAATAGTCGTGATTTTTCCTCTGTTACTTTTTTGCAGGATGATGTGAGGAACTTGAAAGACAATCCTTTTTCTATGTTTGATTTAGTTTTTTTGGATCCTCCTTATTTTAATAATTTAGTAGCCCCCACCCTTACCATTCTGCAAGACTACCAATGGGTTCACAAGGACAGTTTGATTGTGGCTGAAATGGGAATAGAAGAGCCTTTCCATCTTCCGTTATCTTATGAAATTGTGTATACCCAAGAATATGCTTCAACAAAGATCTGTTTTATCCAGTTAAAAAAATGAAAGAAATTCCCCTTATTATCCATGTTATTACCAGCCTTAATCAAGGGGGAGCTGAAGAAATGCTCTATAAGGTTTTGGAAAAAGGAAATAACCTAAAGTTTAGAAATGTGGTTATTTCTTTACAAACAAAAGGGAAATATGGCGCCCTTATAGAGGGCTTTGATATTCCTGTGGTTGGTTTGAATATAAAAGGTCTCTTTACCTTTATAAAAGCCCTCTTTACCTATGTGCAACTTTTACGTTCCTATAAGCCCGCTATCGTCCAGGGGTGGATGTATCATTCCTTTTTGTGGATCATTCTTGGGAAAATCTTTTGCCCCTTTCATAAAATAATATTCAATGTGCGCGCCAGCTTAGATGGATTAAAGCATGAATCTTTTTCTTTAAAATTATTGATTCGTTTGACTTGCTTTTTTTCATTTTGGGCGGATCGAATTGTATATAATTCTTCTTATGCGGCAGCCCAACATAAGAAGGCAGGGTGGCGTAAGACAAAATCTTTGGTCATTCCCAATGGGTTTGACTTAAGTATTTTTAAACCTTCTCAGTCGGTTTATAAAGATATTCGTAAACAATATGGACTGCAACCTGATACAAAGATTGTAGGGATGATTGGACGTGATCATGCTATAAAAAACCAAGAAGGTTTTATAAAGATGGCAGAAATAATAGCAAATCAGGGGACAAAAAATGTATGTTTTATGGTCGTAGGGAAAGAGAAATCATATACACGTCTACTTCCATCAGATTGTCGTTTGCTTCTTTTGCCTGTACAACCTGCTTCTTGCATTTTACCATCTTTTGATGTGTTAGTACTTCCCTCGTGGGGGGAGAGTTTTCCCAATATTGTGGGGGAAGCAATGGCTTGCGGCATCCCTTGTGTTGTGACAGACGTAGGAGATTGTCGTCAAATTGTCGGGAAATTAGGGACTGTGGTAGAGGTGGGTAATTATAAGGCTATGGCACAGGCAGTTTTAAAATTTTTACGTTTTTCGCCAGATGAAAAGGCCCAACATTCGAAAAAAAGCCGTCAATACATAAAAGATCATTATGATCTTGCCCTTGTGGCTAAACAATACGAACATTTATATAATGAGGTTATAGGATAAATTATGTGTGGCATTTTTGGTTTTCTTCAGTCGCCAAATCTATCTATTCCTGAAAAAATCATTGATCAAATGGGTAGGCTGCTTCATCATCGGGGGCCTGATGACAGGGGTGTGTGGAAAGAAAATAATATTACCTTGGGTCAAACCCGTCTTGCAATTGTGGATTTATCCCCCGCAGGACATCAACCTATGCATTCTGCGTCAGGACGTTTTTCCATCACCTTCAATGGGGAAATCTATAATGGAGAAGCTTTAAAGAAATTATTATTAGATAATAAAATATCTATTAATTTTCGGGGGCATAGTGACACAGAAATTTTCTTAGAGTGCTTAGAATACTTAGGAATTAAATTTACCCTCACTCATAGTGTGGGCATGTTTGCTTTTGCTTTATGGGATAGAAAGGAAAAAATTCTCTATTTAGGCCGGGATCGTTTTGGGGAAAAGCCCCTCTATTATGGGCATCAAAAAGGCATGTTTGCTTTTGCTTCCGATTTAAAAGCGTTGAAACCCTTGGAAGGGATATGGGATTTTTCCGTAAATGAGGATGCGTTAAAGCCCTATGTTCAATATGGTTATATCCCTGGTACCGTCACTATTTTTAAATCTATTTACAAAGTAAAACCTGGGACATATTTGGAAATTAATGAACAATTTAATTGCCAAGAAAATGCCTACTGGTCAGCGCGAGAGGTTGCTGGGGAAGCTCATGCTCACCCTCTGGGGGTATCATTTCAAGAGGCTCAGGATCAGTTAGAGCATCAATTAAAGGAAACTATTTCGCTGCAAAAAATGGCTGATGTGCCGGTGGGGGCCTTTCTATCGGGAGGGGTGGACTCTTCGTTGGTTGTGGCGTTAATGCAGGCTGTTTCTTCCCAACCTGTTAAAACATTTACTATTGGGTTTCATGAGAAAGCTTTTAATGAAGCTCCCTATGCCAAGCAAGTAGCTGCCCATTTGAAGACGGACCACACAGAAGTCTATTTAAGCAAAAAAGAAGTTCTGGATATTGTGGGGGATATGGGAAAAATTTATACAGAACCTTTTGCAGATTCTTCACAAATCCCTACTTATTTAGTCAGTCGCATTGCGCGGCAAAAGGTGACTGTCTGTATCTCAGGCGATGGAGGGGATGAGCTGTTTGGCGGATACCATCGCTATTTCCAAGCTCAAAAAATGTGGGCTCTGTTAAAGAAAGTGCCTGCGGCTTTACGGCCAACAGTAGCCTTGTTTTTAAAAAATGTTCCTGAATCTGCGAAATTCGGGGGAGTGCCCGTAGGGGATAAAGCCCATAAATTAGCGGATGTGTTAGGAAAAGTGAAAACAAAAGAAGACCTTTACACCTACATGATGTCAGCGGAAAGAAATGCCGATGCCTTGATTTTAAAGGGGAAATCTGCCCCTCCCCTTTTCACGCAAGAAGAATCTTTATCCTATGCCGAAGGAATGATGCTGACAGATACCCTGACTTATCTAACGGATGATATTTTAGTGAAAGTAGATCGCGCTGCTATGGCGAATAGTTTGGAAACACGTGTACCCTTGTTGGATCATCGTGTTTTTGAACTGGCTTGGCGGTTGCCCCTATCCTATAAGATGCGAGCAGGGCAGGGAAAGATCATCCTTAAATCCTTGCTGGCTAAGTATATTCCTGATTCTTTAATTGATCGCCCGAAAATGGGCTTTGGGGTTCCGTATGGAGAATGGCTGCGAACAGAATTAAGGCCCTGGGCTGAAGACTTATTGGACGAAAATACTTTACGACAGCAAGGGTTTTTTAATACTCAAAAAGTACACACCTATTGGGCCGAGCATGTGGCGGCCACACGCCAATGGCAAAATATTTTATGGAATATCCTGATGTTTCAAGCGTGGCTAAGAGAGTGGAGGTCTAGCTAATTTTTATAGAATTAGAAATCTTTACAAAAAACAATCATAGACGTATCATAGATGGTGTTGGAAAATGAGAAAACGTATTTTTCAACACCAAAATAGAAATTAATTTTGGTGTTGGAAAATGAGAAAACGTATTTTTCAACACCAAAGAGGGAAAAATGACCAAGTTTATTGGACGTACAGAAGAGCTGGCTAAACTAAGAGAGTTTACACATCTTAAAAAATCTTCTTTTCTTGTTATAAAAGGAAGGCGCCGTATCGGCAAAAGCAGACTGATAAAAGAATTCGGAAAAGATTTTTCATCGTGTTTTATATTTTCTGGCTTAGCTCCTGATGAAAAAACAACTTCTCAACATCAATTAGATGAGTTTTCAAGGCAAATGGCTTTGCTTTTTAAATCTCCTTTGGCAAAATATGATGATTGGACTAACGCTTTCTGGTCTCTGTCAGAGCGCGTAAAAAAAGGTAAGATTTTATTAGTGTTTGATGAAATTTCGTGGATGGGATCTAAGGATCCCACTTTTTTATCAAAAATAAAAAATTTTTGGGACTTGCATTTAAGCACAAATTCTCATCTCATTTTTATTGTTTGTGGCTCAGCATCCTCGTGGATTGATAAAAATATTCTCAGTAGTACAGGATTTGTAGGGCGGGTTTCATATACCATGACTGTGGATGAACTTCCTTTATCAGAATGTGCTGAATTTTGGCCGTCGTCTATTTCTGCTTATGAAAAGCTAAAAATTTTATCAGTAACAGGAGGGGTTCCCAAATACTTAGAAGAAATTAATCCTAAATTATCAGCTGAAGAGAATATAAAAAGACTTTGCTTTATGAAAGGGGGACTTTTAGTTGATGAATTTAACAAGATTTTCTCAGATGTTTTTCTAAGGAATAGCGAGGTTTATAAAAAAAGCCTTATAGTACTTTCTGCAGGTGCTAAAGAGCTAAAAGAAATCCAGCAAAAGATACCGCAAGCTATGGGGCGCCTGTCTGAATATTTAAAAGAGCTTGAAAGCGGGGGATTTATTGCACGAGATTATACGTGGGATGTTAAAGATGGAATTGATTCCAAGTTAAGTCGTTTTCGTTTAAAAGATAATTACGTGCGATTTTATTTTAAATATATTCAAAAAAATTTAACTAAAATTAACCGAGATGCTTTTGCTTTAAAAAGTCTTTCCTCTCTCCCTGAGTGGGAAGTCATCATGGGGCTTCAGTTTGAAAACCTTGTCATTCGTAATAAGACTGAATTGCACAAACATTTGAACTTAAATCCACAAGATATTGTTTCTGAAAACCCTTTTTTTCAGCGCAGAACAAAAATCATCCCTGGATGTCAAATAGACTATCTCATTCAAACAAAATTTAAGTCTTTATATGTTTGTGAGATCAAGTTTTTACAGGAAAAAATTGGCTCAACAATTATTGCAGAGGTGCAGAAAAAAATAGACTCTATTCAGTATCCCAAAGGGTTTTCTGTACGCCCAGTACTTATTCATGTAAATGGAGTGAGCCAAAAAGTGATTGAGGCAGATTATTTTTCCGACATTATTGATGTAAGCGATTTCTTAAAAACCTCAAAATGAGGCCTTTTCCCTTAATCTTTTTATCTCAGCTACTTTTTTTGTAAACTTTTCTTGCTGTTGAAGAAGAGGGACAAAAGCACTTACTTGGAGATTTAGGTGACCATACTCTTTCAAAAATTGAGAAGTTTTCTCATGAAGGAGTTTGGTTTGATGGGCGATAACATGGTGGGTAATAAGACCTTGTCCTAAGAAAAATAAGCTACAGGCTAAAAAAATGGCTCCCGTTACTTTAAAGGCAGAACGAATTTTATAGATGACCTTTTGGTGGGATAAAACAGGGTAAGATAAAGAAAGATAGCACGGTTTATGAGTAGCTACAAAAGCCCCTAGAAGAGGATAAAGGGTTAAGGGGGCCTCTGACATTACCCCCAATTGCAGGGAAAGTTTTTGAAGAGAAGCTTGATCTGTAGAGGCGGTTAAATCCACCCGAAGGATATGCTCTGCCCCTATTCCTGTTTGACTTTCTATAAAGGAAAGTGTGTTTTGGATCTCTTGTTCGGCATGGCGAGCCCCTTGCCCCTTAAAAGCACGAGAAAAATAGAAGTGATGATGAAAAATAATTACATGTCGATACCCTATTTTTTCCTGACCATAAATAAGAAGTACCCAGGGGGACGCGGCTTTGATCTTTTTAAGAAGAGGAACCACGGCCGTGGGAAGGCTAACTATTTTACAAATTGGATTAGATTGAGCGCGTAAATAGTCGGACCATTCTTTTAAGAAAGGAGAAACTTCTATCACAGCTTGTAGATAATGTCCTTTTATCAAACGACGATAGCCTGCTGCATTTCCGTTGGCTAAAGCTGCCTTTATTTTATTGCGTATGAGAAGGAGCTGATCTCCCCATTTTAGGGGGGTAAGGTTATCGATAGAAAAATTTTGAGCTTCTGTATCTACCAGAAGAAAAAGGGGTAAGGATGGATGCTGATTGAGATATTTTTTGAAAAAAGAGCTCTGAAAAGAGGCTAAATCTTTAAAATACTGAGCTTCATTAAACCGACGATGATTTAAAATGTATCCCCATACGCCGTTGTCTGTAAAAATAAGAATAGCTTGCTTCATGAGAGGGTTACCATGGAAAGGCTTTCGTAGAAAGGATAAAGAAGAGCGTATACAAATACTAATAAGAAGGCTCCTAGTATTAAGAGAAGGATAGGCTGCAAGAGCTCACTTAAGAAAGAAAGCGCATCATTTACTTCATTAGAAAAATAATCTTTCAGCTGGGTAAAGCTGCTATCTAAAGCATCGGTACGTTCCCCCACTTGAATAAGATGAACCATAAAAGGGGGATAAAGATTAAAGTGGGCATAGCTTTCAGAGAGGCTTTGCCCCTGGCATAATTTTTGCTGAATTTGCTGAACTGTCTGTCGCAAAAATTTGTTGGCGGCTTGCTTTTCTACAATCTCTAAGGCAGTGAGAATATTAACGTTAGCGCTAAGCAAGCTGGAAAGAAATTCACACTGAAAACATAAGTCCTTGGCTTTTAGAAAAGAGCCGATGAGGGGAATTTTATACAACCCTTTGTCGATTAGGATAGCATAAGAGGTGCGGGTATAAAGCAACCAGAAACTAGACCCTAAAATTAACAAAACTCCTAGGAAGAATAGTCCATACGAATGAATCCCTTGAATAAAACTAAGTAAGAAGTGTGTGCTAGCAGGTAAGGTTTGATTATTATGCAGGAAAAAATCTTGTAAAAGAGGTAATAAAAAATAACCTAAATATAAAAGAATACTGCTTACAATTATAAAAAGAAGAATAGGGTATCTTACAACAGATTTGATCTTGCGGTGCAGGAGTCGATTCCACTTAAAATGGTCGCCAATCCTGTGGAAAGCATCGGCTAATTTTCCAGTAGATTCGGCCAATTCTAATAGACCGCGCACATAGGAAGGGTAGATATCCATCATTTCGGGGAATATCTGAGAAACTTTTCCTCCCTCTGTCAGTTGCATAAAAGCTTTCTCAAACTGTGGTCGCAAGGAAAGCGGACAGATTTTCTTATAGTCTTCCAGGGCGTCTTTTAAAGAAACACCCCCTTTGAGCAAGTGGAAAAGATAAATGCAAAATGGCTCCCAATCCTTAGCGGTGGGGCGGTAGCGGAATAAGGAAAAAATAGAAAAATACCGGCGACACCAAATTAAATGAATGCCTTCTTCAGCCAGTAAAGCGTACAAATGACTTTTAGTAGGGGCTTCTTTAATATCTTTTACCACTAGCCCTTGAAAGCTTAGGCCTTTGTACACAAACTGGGCCATTTTATCTAAAGTCAATGGTTGTGAGGATTTCATCCAGAGATGTTTCACCCGATTGAAGGACGTGAACAGCATGTTCTTTGAGGGACACAAATCCTTGGCTTTTGGCAAGCTCTTCAAGGCTGAAAAGGTCTTGGTTGGTGGAGATGTGGCGGTTAATAGATTCAGAACATTCTAAAATCTCTACAATAGGAAGGCGTCCCTTATAACCTGTATGAAAACAGGCAGAGCAGCCTTTAGCTTCATAAATAGAGAATTCTTCTCTCACGGAAAGAAGATTCTTATGAGCTTCTGTCAAATGTGTTTTTACTTTACAGGCCCTGCAGAGGCGCCGTACAAGTCTTTGGGCCACTATTGCAATTAAATTGCCCGCTAAAATGGTGGGCGCCACATCTAAATCTTTAAGACGCTGTATCACGCCGAACACGTTATTGGTATGAAGCGTTGTATATACTTGATGGCCTGTCATCGCTGCCCGGCAAGCCATCTGAGCCGTATCAGTATCGCGTATTTCCCCTATAAATATACTATCGGGGTCTTGGCGTAAAATAGAACGAACACCCTCTGCAAAGGTCAGCCCCCCGGATTCTCTGATCTCGGTTTGCCGTATCAGAGGAAGCTTATACTCAATCGGTTGCTCAAGGGTCATGATATTGCGGGAGGAAGAAGCTATTTTGTTTAATAAAGCGTAGAGGGTCGTTGTTTTTCCTGCTCCTGTAGGGCCTGTGACAATGATGAGACCTTCTGGGCGCTTTAAGGAACGTTCTAAAATCTGCAATGAATTGTCAGAAAAGCCTAAATTCTCTAAAGAAAGGCGCGCCATGGTTTGTTCTAATATGCGCAGGACAATACTTTCCCCTTGATAAGTAGGATGGGTAGACACACGAAAGTCTAAAGACCGATTTGCAATAGTAAGGGAAAATCGCCCCGTTTGAGGGAGTCTATTTTCGGCAATATTCATGCCTGCTACAATTTTAATGTGAACACATAACGCATCCCAAAAGTTCTTATGAAAGTAGAGGGCGTGATACAAAATACCATCTAATCGATACCGTACTCTTGCATAAATTTCTTCTGGCTCTAAGTGGATGTCTGAGGCATTTTTGTGAACTGCCTCTACTAATAAAGCATGGAAAAGACGAATGATGGGATTCTCTTGGGTAGGGAGAGGGGTAGGAAACGCCAGCTCTTGAAGGATTTCCCCTGTAGTAAGGTTATGTTCGTAATAATGCTGAATTGCTTCGGTAATTGAGCTTTCTTTGGCAAAATAAGGCTTTAAAAGATAAGTGGGTCCCAATTTTTGTTTTATTTCATCGAGCACTAGCAGGTGGGTTGGATCAGCCATAGCAATGCCAACTTCGCATCCTTTTTTATAAAGAGGAATAACTTTTAATTTCCGCACTAAAAGTTTGGGGAGGAGATGAATGACATTAGGTTCTAAAACAAATTGATTTAAATCGACAGTTTCTATGTGATGTCTATCTTGAAAAAAGGACTGTAGGATGTCGTCTGTGATGAACCGTAAGTCTAAAAGGGTTTGGGGGAGAGAGCGCTTAAATTTCTGAGCTTCGATACGTGCAATGAGGAGTTGATCGGGAGAAAGCAACTTTTTCTTTACTAAAATTTCCCCTTCATCGGCAAAAAAATCAGAGGAAGAAGGACTGTTGTTTTTAAAATTCCACATTTAAAAACTCACTCATAAAGAAAGAAATGAACAGAAAAGGGGCAAAAGGACATTTTCTGTTGCGGTTGATGCAGAAAGCTAAACCACCGAATAGACCGCTTAAAATAAAAAAAGAAGCTAGCTTCTGAAATCCCAATAAGAAAGAAAAAAGTGTAATGAGCTTTAAGTCACCGCCCCCTAATACAAGAATATTATGTTTTTTTAAAAAGAAAAAAATAAGAGAAAAGCATGCAATAAAAGCAAAAATCCCCGTCAAAAGGTGGAATAAATAATCCCCTTTAAATACGGCCCACAAGCCGACGGTTCCACTTAGCAGTATTAAAGCCAGGATGGGGATTTGTTGTGTTTTTAAATCAGCCCATGTAATCCAAGCTCCAAGGCTTGCAATAATTCCTAATAAATAAATATCGGATAAAAAAACAAAGTTTTCTTTCATAGTACCCTTTATTAAAATGGAAGCTAGAGACAGTTTTAGCTGCCCTGTTTTACAGTTTTTAGAAAGCTTAAGACCCTGAAAGGTTTATTTTGCCTTCTTTTTTACAGCCTTTTTAGAAACTGGAGTTTTCTTAGTTGCTTTTTTAGGCGCCGGCTTCTTCGTTGTCGATTTTACAGTTGCGGCCTTTGGTTTTGTAGGTGTTTTAGCGGCCTTCTTCTTTGTAGCAACTTTCTTTTTAGTTCCTTTTTCTTTTGTCTCTTTTTTCTGGACCTTTGGGGTAGCTTTTTTAGCTGCCTTTTCTTTTTTCGCCTTGGGAATGGCTTTTAATTTTTCTGGCTTTTCTTCTTTTGCCTTATTTTTATTTAAAATAGCGTCCAAATCCTTCTGGCTACAAATACCCAAATCTACAGGGCTTCGGGGCCGTATATTGTTAATATTCCAATGGGTCCGGTTGCGGATTTTCTCAATAGTCGATTTAGTAGTTCCCACTAGTTTAATAATTTGGTTATCTGTTAAGTCACTATGGTTTCTAATCAACCACGCGACAGCATCAGGCTTATCTTGTCTTTTATTCAGCGGGGTATATTTTGGGCCCCCTGTGCGGCGTTCTTGTACTATTGCTGTGGTATGGAGTTGCAAAGGGCGTGATGAATCTGCCGTAGAGAGTTCAATTTCTTCTAAGGTAAGCTGGCCACTGGCAATAGGGTCTACACCAATAACCGGGATTTCGCCATCGGCTAAGGCCTGCACCTCTAAAATATGAAGCTGACAAAAGGCAGCGATTTGCTCAAATGTTAGGGTCGTATTTTCTAACAGCCATACAGCTGTTGCTTTAGGCATTAATGGGGTATTCATAGCCCCCTCCTTTTCATATAGGTTAAAGTCTTTCACATTCTATTGTGTGTTGAACTATTGGTAAAGAAAATTTTTTAATTTTAACATATATCTATCTGGGGGTAGCCTTCTCGTATAGATTTTAATGCTGAGGTAGAGACTTTGCCAATTTTGCCTCCACTCCCTAAAAATAATCGTACAACTTTTAGATGGGGCAAAGAAGAAAAAGTAGAAGCGATGGCTGCAGCACCTTTATCTCCTAATTCATTATGCCATAATTTTAAAACACGGAGATTCTTAAGATAATGAAGACCTTTCACTAAATCTTTTGCGCCTTGTTCATCTATCTTATTACCTTCTAAAGTAAGTGTATGGAGTTGGGGCAGATGAGGAAAAGCTGTGATCAGAAGGGTTATTCCCGCGGTATTAAGGTATTTTGATCCATAAATGTTACCAATACAATTACCCTTTAACTCTAAAACTTCTAATAAAGGTAAATGTTGTAAGGAGAGTGTAACGAGACCTATGCCTTCTTCGCCGAAACAATTATGATTCAGTTTTAGTATTCTTAATTTTGAACAACTAGATAAAATATTAATAAAAACTTCAACTTTCTTTATGTTAAGCTGATGGTAAAATTTACTAGATATGAAGCTATAAGATAGGTCTAGCACTTGAAGATTGGGAAGAGAGGATAAGAAAAGAATATCTTTCTTGTGAGCACGGGAAAGAATGACTCTATTAATATAGGGAAGAATTTTTTCGCCCTCTGATAATTGAGGAAAATTTTTTATAAAAGGTGTGAAAGATGGGAGCTGGTTAATATGTATCCTTAGAAAATCTTTATTTTTTGCATAGTGACTAGATATGTTTCTAAAGTTTTTGATAGTATCAGGAGGGCACTTCCGAATTATATCTATCTGTACATCATGGGGTAGTTCTTGAAAATTAAAGGGTGGCTTTTCGGTGGATAATTCTGCTGCAGACTGAACACTTGCTGAGGTTTTATTGTGCCCTAGTACTATTCCTAAAACTAAGCTTATGTAATATATATTCTTGATTTTCACTTGTTACCTCTCTTTATTTATTTTATTATCTTCTTAAATTTATTGAATAATTTCATATTAGACATATTGAATATTATTTCAATAGGATTTTTAGCATCAATTAATGATAGGCTCAAATATATGAAATCAGTGAATAAAAAGTTGACAAAAAGGGTTATTTAAACCACCCTTCTTGTTTGAGGAGTTTTGAAGATGATTTTCAAATATATTTTAATTTTTTGCCTAGTAAGCATCTACCCTTATCATTCGTACAGTGTTGTTAAAGTAATAGAAATGTCAGAAAGAATGGGCAGACTTGGCTCAAGGATACTTCCCCATCATGCATATTCTCGAAAGACTATTCTTCCTTGCTCTCTCACGCGCTTTTTTCCACTGCTAGATAGGCATACGCATGATTCTTCTCTCAGGAAGCCTCTAACCCCATCTGCTTTGCTGCCATATCATCAGCAAAAAACACAAGAAGATGCTAAAGATAGTAGAAAAAAGAAACAATTTTTTTGGTGGGGGTTAGTGGGGACTGGGGTAGGATTGTTAGATAATGAAAAAAAAGATTCTGTTCTTATCCCCGGCACAAAAGAGTATTATAAAAGCTTGGCTGACTCGGGAAAGGCAGAAGATCAATTTACTTATGCTAAGGTATGTGAGAAAAATGGGAGAGATAATGAAGCAAGAATATACTTTAAAGGCGCTGCTGATCAAGGACATGTAACAGCACAACTCTACTATTTTGTATGGTGTTTCAATGGAAAAGGAGGGGAGAAAAATTTAGCCGAGGCCTTAAAGTATGGCAAATTAGCGGCTGCCACGGGGAATGTAGACGCATGCTTTGGCTGCGCCTCAATATTAATAGACATGAATACTTCTGAAGCTTGGGCTGAAGCAAGGATTTACTTTAAACGTGCTGCTGATCAAGGACATAAAGACAGCCAACTTAATTATGCTGTGATGTGTGAGAGAGGATTAGGAGGAAAGATAAATCTACTAGAAGCCAAAAAGAACTATGAAAAAGTAGCTAAAAATGGAAATGAAGAGGCTCAAGAACGACTTGAAAATTTCCCATCGCTTACATTTTTAGATCGTATAAGGGAAAAGATAGGCTGATAGGATTAAGTTCCATGGTTTAGTGAGCATTTTTCTTAAAAAACTCTTTGTCTAAATGCTAAAAATCGTTTATTGATTAAGTCTATGAATGTAAGGTTAACCATGAATAAAATTTTGTATTGTTTTTTAGCTCTTTTATTAGTTTCTTGTGCCACAAAGGAAGTGAAAAATCCCTATTCTCCGAAAAGTCAGCGTGAACGACGGGAAGAAAAAATGGGTGGCTACCTGTTTGATGAGCCAATTTATTCCAGCAGTAAATCTAAAAAGAATGAAACAACAGGCATTGGGGTGAACACATACCTGTGGAAAGCAAGCTTGGAAGCAACGTCTTTCTTGCCCAAGAAGTCGGTGGATCCTTTTGGAGGGCTCATTTTAACCAATTGGTATTCTCCTGCTGAAACGCCCAATGAACGCTTAAAGGTGGAAGTTATTATTACTGGCCGTGAACTAAAATCAGATGCGCTGAAAGTGTCTATTTTTAGACAGAAAAAAGAAGCGAAAGGTCAGTGGAAAGATCAGGCTGTGGATGCAAAGACAGTTGATCAATTTGAAGAAACAATTCTAAGTCGGGCGCGTGAACTTAAAATTGCTGAAGAAAAGTAAGAGCTTTTGCTAATTATGTATGCCTTTCTACAAAGGGGCGATAATCGAGATTTAAATGTCAATAATATACAATTTTAAACAGGTGGAGACTAAGTGGCAAACAGAATGGGCGACCCATAATTGCTTTGCCGCAGATGATTCAAAACCCAATAAATATTATGTATTAGAAATGCTCCCCTATCCATCAGGGCGTTTGCATATGGGGCATGTGCGCAATTATGTGATGGGGGATGTAGTTGCCCGTTACAAATGGGCTCAGGGCTTTAATGTGTTGCACCCATTTGGGTGGGACTCCTTTGGGCTGCCTGCTGAAAATGCAGCTATTCAACATAAACGACAGCCGGCTGAATGGACTCAAGAAAACATTCAAGTTATGAAAGCCCAAGTAAAGTCATTGGGTCTAAGCTATGATTGGACGCGGGAAATATCTACGTGCGACCCTTCTTATTATCGTCATGAACAAAAAATGTTCCTGGACTTTTTAGAAAAAGGGCTTGCTTATCGTAAAGAGTCATGGGTGAATTGGGACCCTGTCGAACAAACAGTTTTGGCCAATGAGCAAGTAGTGGATGGGCGAGGGTGGCGATCAGGGGCGATTGTGGAAAGAAAGCTTTTGTCGCAATGGTTTTTGAAAATAACCGCTTTTGCGGATGACTTGCTGGAGGCTATCGATACACTC
>JBMDXI010000073.1:0-16742 GCA_048595075.1 Alphaproteobacteria bacterium | reverse complement strand
AAGCACGGGGGAAGCACGGAAGGGAATCCCTACCACTTTTATGTGGGCTCTATTATAAAATTTAAAAGAGAATAATAAAAGAGGACTTATAATGAAAAAATCAACTTCCGATCATTCAACCCATCATTCTGCAAGCGCTGCGCTAGACCCAATATTAATAAACAATAAAGTATATGTTAAAGATATTTCCTTTGAAAACCCTGGTATATTGCAGGTATTATCCCATCCTGAACAAAAACCTGATATTCAGATAAACTTGCAAGTGGGGGTAAATTCTCTTCAAGAAAATGCTTATGAAGTGGTGTTATCTATTCAGGCCAAAGCGATGGCGGAAAAGAAGCATATTTTCTTGCTAGAAGTTGCTTATGCGGGTATCTTTGCCGTTACACAAGAGCTCGAGGAAGAAGAGTTAAAACCTTTATTACTGATAAACGGTCCTACTTATCTTTTCCCTTTTGCGCGCGCGCTGATTTCTCACCTTACGCAAGAAGGGGGTCTTCCTTCTTTATTGCTCAATAGTGTTGACTTCGAAGTGCTTTATCGCGAGCAAAATGCTGAGGAAAAGTCTCCTTCTAAAAAGTAATGTAGCTATATAGCTAGACAGGGTTAAAAGTAGTACAAGGAAAGAGGAGCGACCATGTAGTAAACCTGCACAGCGAGGATTTCCGATGTAATACTTTTATAAAATGTCGGCTATATCTTTATAAGAAGAGTAAGAAAGCAGCAATCATCCACATAATACAGCCAATTAGGAAATCTAAAATCTTCCAGGCAATGGGCTTTTTAAATAGCGGTAGCAGATATTTTCCCCCATAACACAAAGAAAAAAACCATGCAAATGAAGCGATAATGGCTCCTAAGGCAAAAAAGTATCGATCAGGTAAAGGTTGCTGCCCCCCTATCGTTCCCAATAAAACACAAGTATCAAGGTACATATGGGGGTTTAAAAAACTTAACCCTAATAAGATTAAAATTGTTTTTTGTACCGAGGGCTTGTTGGATTCTTTATGAACAATGAAGGCCTCTCGCTTAAAAACAGATAGAAAAGATTTTAGGCCATATATAATTAGAAAACCAGCGCCGCCCCATTTAGCAATGCCCAATAAAAAGGGGTTGGAGGTTAAAATAATGCCGAGCCCTGCGATTCCAATAAGGATAAAGAGAGCATCAATAGCGGCGCATAAGAAAGCCGTCAAAAATAGATGGTTTTTCTGCAAAGCTTGCTTTAGAACAAAAGCATTCTGAGGGCCAATAGCAATAATAAGGCTTAACCCTGTGAGAAATCCCTCTAAAGAAGAAGAGAAGCTGCTCATATTCAGCTAGCGTAAGGAGGTTTTTTTTCCTCTTGTCGTACTTTGAAACCGAAGGTGACGAGGAGGGGGGCCGCTAAGAAGATAGAAGAGTAGGTGCCAAATGCAATTCCCAGCAAAATAGGCAAACTATAGGCTGCAATTACATCGCCCCCGAACAAGTACAAAGCAACTAAAGCCAGTAAAGTCGAAGCAGAAGTAAGGGTAGTACGTGATAGGGTTTGGTTAATAGAAATATTAATTATTTCCGAAAGAGAAGTCGTTTTATACTTACGAAGATTTTCCCGAATGCGGTCATAAATAACCACGGTATCGTTGATAGAATAACCAATGGTTATCAGTATGGCGACAATTGCAGTGGAGTTAAATTCAAACCCAAAAAGAGTGTATAGACTTAACACCCCAATAGCATCATGAATTAAGGCAATAATAGAGCATAATCCGAACTGCCATTCAAAACGGAACCACACATAGACAAGCATGGCCAGCATAGCCCATAAAATGGCTTGGATGGAATTAGTGATCAATTCTTCCCCCATCTTAGGGCCAACCGTTTCAACACGGCGATATTCTACATCAGGACCTAACGTTTCTTTAATCTTTTGCAGAACGAGAAGCTGCTCTTTTTCCGAGCGATTTTTTTGATCAAAGCGAATCAAGATGTCTTGGGGCGTGCCAAATTCTTGTAAAGCTACTTCCCCAATATCCAAGTTGGAAAGGGCTGCCCGTAATTGACCCAGGTTAGGGGGACTAGAAAATCTCGTTTCCATTAAAGTGCCGCCGGAAAAGTCAACCCCATACTGAATATCTTTAAAGAAATAACCTGTGAGGGTGGCAAGTGTTATAACAATAGAAATTCCATAGGTGATATAGCGTAGGCCAATAAAATTGATCCGCAGAGTTTCAGGGAAAAGACGAATACCAGTGAACATATGCAACCTATAAGGGTAAAGTTTTTCGCTGGCCAAAATATTTTAGCCAGACCAATACAAACACACGGCTTAAGGAAACAGCTGTAAACATGGAAATAAGAATGCCTGCTGTTAAAGTAACAGCAAACCCTTTTACAGGCCCGTTGCCGAAAATATATAGCAAAATAGCACCAATAATGGTGGTAATGTTAGAGTCAACAATCGTTGACATAGCGCGGTCATAGCCCGCCCCAATTGCTGAAAGAGGAGCTTGCTGGTGATGAATTTCTTCTCGAATGCGTTCGAATACCAAGATATTGGCATCAACGGCCATCCCTAGGGTTAACGCGATACCTGCAATTCCTGGAAGGGTGAGGGTAGCGCCGAGTAAACTCATGCTTCCTAAAAGAAGGATTAAGTTAAATAGCAAGCAGAAGTTGGCAATTCCTCCGAAAAGAGGGCCATAAAAAACAACCATGAAAACCATTACCAACACAACAGCTGCTAAAGTAGCTAGCTGGCCTGCTTTGATAGAATCTGATCCTAGTTCAGGGCCTACCACTTTTTCTTCAAGGGGTGAAAGAGGCGCAGGAAGAGCCCCCGCGCGCAGAAGAATAGCTAAATTGCGGGCTTCCTCTAAGGAAAACGATCCAGTAATAATCCCTTGTCCGCCCGGGATAGGGCCATTGATAACGGGGGCGCTAATGACTTTATCATCTAAAATAATAGCAAAAGGTTTTCCGACGTTTTTCCGAGTGACCTCTGCAAAACGACGGGCCCCTGCAGCGTCCAGACTAAAGCTAACAGCATTCCCTCCATTTTGATCAATAGTAGGTTGGGCATCCACTAGCATTTCACCGCTGATATCTACTTTCTTCGGAACCAGATACTTCACTGAAGTCCCGTGCAGGTCACGCCCTTCATCGCCAGGCAATACCTCAAAACCATAGGGCACAGGGCTTTTCTCGTTATAGTAAACAGAAGGGTGGAGTAAGCGGAAGGTAAGGCGGGCGGTTTTCCCTAAAATGGCTTTAATTTGTCCAGGGTCATTCACCCCTGGCAATTGGACTAAAATTCTGTTTCTACCCTGTTGTTGGATGGAAGGCTCTTTTGTTCCCATTTCGTCAATACGACGACGGACAATTTCAATAGATTGCTTAACAGCCCCTTCTTCACGTTGTTTGAAAATGTTTTCGTTTACTTGAACAGTGAAATTTTCATCCCCTTGAACCTGAATAGAAATATCTTGGATAATATGTCGAAGGGCTTGGAAAGCTTTGTCTTTTTGAGAGGTATTGCGCAAAGAGAACTTGATTGTATGCTGATTTTCAAGACGTAGGTTAAAATAACCAATGCGTTCTTTGCGGAAAGTGCGACGGATTTCGTCCAGCAAAGTTCCCATATAATCTTTTACAACATCTTTTAAATCCACCTCTAGTAAGATGGAGGAGCCTCCTTGTAAATCAAGTCCTAAACTTACTTGGTCTTTATAAAAAAAGTTGGGTAATTTTCGAAGAGTTTCTTTGGGAATAAAATTAGCGAGAGCAATCCAGAGCCCTGCAAAACAACACCCAAAGATAACAAGAAGTCTCCAACGAGATAAATAGTGCATAAAACCTTACTTTTTGCTTTTGTTCGCAACTTTTGTAGTCGTTACAGGCTCGGTTACTTTATTATCGGAAGAAACGAGATTTGCCACCATAGGACGTGCCACCATAATACGTACGCTAGGGGCAATCTGAAGTTCCAGTTCTGTCTCATTAACTTGGGTGATAACCCCAATAAGGCCCCCGCTGGTGACGATCTTATCACCCTTTTTCAAGGAATTAATCATTTCTTGATGGGCTTTTGCTTTTTTGCTTTGAGGGCGAATCACCAAAAAATACATCACAACAAAAATTAAAACGATAGGCAAGAAAGCCATAAGATCAAATTGTTTCATAAACAGTCTCCATTTATTAATGATACAGAACTACCACGTTTTCTCTTATTACTCAAGAGCAAGCTTTATTTTTTTATGGCTTTGCTTTTTTTCTATTTTTTATCCTGTTGCGTCCTGCACTGACCTTTCGAACAGTTGCTACAATCAAATTGGGTGCATGCGGAGGCCTTTTGGGGTTGGTCCTCAAAAAGTTCTTTTAATGCCTTTTCTTTATTCTCCGTGAGGATGCTCTCATCATATATAAGTGTAATAACTTTTATTAGTTTTTGAAGATCTGTGTCCTCTTTAATAGTAGTTTTGGCAACCTTTTGAAGTAGTTCCATATCTGTTTTAGAGGTACTATCTAACATAATGTCACGACCTTTTATTTTAGGATTTATAATAAGATAATACCCTCCTACACTTTTTAGCTCTTTTTCAATAGTGCGGAGAGTGTTGCTGTTAGAGGCCGTCATCAACGCATCCACAATACGGTTCAGATTTTTACCACCCCCTGACAAAAGTCCACCTCCAAAGGCTCCTGTTCCTTTAAATTTGCTGCTATAGGGAGAGTATCCGGTGCCCAAAGAAACAACGATCACTTTTTTTCGTCGGCACCATTTTTCTATATTTTCTGATGTTTGCTCGTGGGGACATAGCTCCTTAATAGTATTTAAGCCCAAAGAAACAGGTGTATTAACGCCAACTCCCCCATCTACAAGTTGATGCTTACCCAATACAAAAGGTTTAAAAAAGCTAGGGGCTGCGCTTGTCGCACGAGCTGCTTGCCATAGAAAGTAATTTTCAGCAGGCTTTTTAATGGCGTCTAGGGTTTCAAAATGAAAGGGTTCAACAGCGTCTCCGCTCAGATCAAAACTCGTAATAATAACAGGTTTGATTGTTTGAGCTAAAGTGAAGTCTCTAAACTTTTGCTTCAAAAAACTTTCATAAGATTTGGCAGTATATTTTGATGTGAGGAGGCCTCCTGTACTACGTATTTTGCGAATGATATTGGGGTGAGAGAATATTTTTCCTGGTAATTCCTTATACAACTCTACAAGGTCAGTTGTTGAGTAGTGTGGTCTTTGAGGATATTTATCTGTGGGTTTAGCATCAGGAACATTCAGGTACAACGCAATTAACCCCCCTGTAGAAGTTCCCACAAAGATATCAAAAATATCTGTGATTTCTACTTCTTTTTCATTCTCTTCTTCAACCTTTTTATTAAGCTTTCTAGTCACTTCTTTTTGTATATGATCTAAAATCATAGCAGGGATAATGCCCCTCACACCCCCTCCGTCCAAAGAAAGGATCAGAATATAGTCCTTTTTTTCAAACTCTTCTTCAAAGTAGTTTCGTGTGTGACAAGGGGTCGCTGTATCTTTATTTTTATCGCATATCCCATCTAAAAAAACGGCAGAAGGATAACCAAAATGTTTTTTATAAGCACCCTCAATATTTGACATCCAGAATTCTTTATCTTTCATTCCTGCTTTAATAGCTGCGGCGTTGCAATTAGGATGTTTTTCCAGGTAGTTTTTATCTTTTTCGCGAAGGAGCTCTTTATATTTTTCTAAATTTGAACATGTATAGCGGGTTGCCCTTAAGGCAAATGCATCGAGTTGGCTTCCGAAAATGACTAAAAAGAAAATTAATTTGATCATGTGTATGCTCCCTGTCCTTTTATTTAAACCTCGTTTTTATGGAATTGTCCAGGGGTTTTGACACGGCCTCGTAATTTAGGTAGGCTTGAAATTATGATGCTAAAATTTTTTTTATTTTACATAACTTTAGTTCTATTAAATTGGGGAAATTATCAGGGTGCTTATGCGGGCAATAATACTACCGCATCACAAGAGTGGTGTGTAAAGCATTGCAGTAAACTCCATCAAAAATGCAGGGCGTTATTGCCCGAGCAAGTTGAATCGTGTTACAAAAAATGTTGGGTGGAACCTTCCTCGCATGCAGCTGTGAACGAGTGTAAAAGGGTTGCAGATAAGAAAATTCATGAAATTGTAAAGCACCTGGATCACGAGCCGGCTATTCGGATGATAGTTGCTTATGAAGGGCGGCCCCAGCAAGAGGTGGAAAAGAAAAGTCTTGCTTTGCAAAAATGGAAAAAGGTCATCAAAAAAATTCTCCACCTCGTCAAACAAACAGCTTCCTCTGCGCTGAGTGTTGATTCGCTGGGAGAGCATTCTATGATAAATGAACCCAAAAAGAAGGGTTATGTGGCTTCATCTTTTTCTAATATGGAACAAGATGAGGAAGATTCTATTGCAGTGCGTTCTTCACAAAGTCGCTCTTTTCAAGAACGTTTCCCCAAATATGGTGTAGATTTTAGAAGAGATCGTTTCTAGCTCGTCTAGCCTATCATAGAGGGATAATTTGGTCGTTAAAGCTTGCTTGCGGTGCTTGCGTACTTCAGTACGTGCCGCTCCTCGTCTGCGCTTTGCCTAAAAATTACTTCGCTATAGCTGGAAACTTATAGCTGAATTCATATAATTTGAGTATAAAATGCCCACCCAGTGCTCTCTTTCGTGATTCCCCCGTGCTCGACACGGGGGTCTATAACTCTATGTTTAAAGCCATGTTGCAGGTTATTTAGTGGACTCTCGGGTCGAGCCCGAGAGAATCGCGAGGGGGTATTTGAACTCTATATTTTATGCTCATTTTATAGGCTATTAACTATATATCACCGTGCCCTTTAAAAAATTCCCCTCTCGGCCACAAATGCGAACGAAGGCGAGGGTGCCAGGCTCAAGAATCTGATCAGGTTTCACCGGGGCAAAGTGTTCAGTGCGTCCCGTATGGTCTTTTTCAATAATAATTTCACACGTAGTCCCCTGTAGACGCTGCAATAAATTTTGCAAATGTTTCTGGCCTAATTGACGCAAACGGGTGGCCCGTTGCTTGATGATAGCCTTTTCTACTTGGGGCATCCGCGCAGCGGGCGTCCCTGGCCGGGGTGAATAGGGAAATACATGTAAATAACTGATGTCGCATTCTTCCACTAATTTATAAGTATCCATAAATTGTTCTTCTGTTTCTGTAGGGAATCCTGCAATGATATCGGCCCCAAATACTATATCGGGCCGTAGTGTCCGCATTTTATGGCAAAAATCAATAACGTGGTGACGTAAATGACGCCGCTTCATGCGTTTTAAAATAAGATCGTTGCCGGCCTGTAAACTCATATGCACATGGGGCACTAGTTGAGGAAAATCCACAAATGCTTGAAATAAATCTGGATCAACCTCCACAGGGTCTAGGGATGAAAGGCGAAGCCGTTTAAGCTGTGGCACATTGGTGAGTAATCGACGCACCATTTGTCCCAAAGTGGGGGTGCCGGGTAGGTCTTCTCCATAGGAAGTAATGTCGACCCCCGTTAAGATAATTTCTTTATATCCTTCTTCAACCAACACACGTGTCTGATCCACAAGCAATCCCATAGGGACACTGCGGCTGTTCCCCCGGCCATAGGGGATCGTGCAGAAAGTACAGCGATGATTGCAACCATTTTGAATTTCAATAAAGGCGCGGGTTTTTCCATCAAAGCTTTTCACCAAATGGGTGGCTGTTTCTTTAACCGACATAATATCATTGACCAAAACTTTTTGCGGCACATCTGAAAGAAAGCTGGCTTCTTTCATTTTTTCTTGATTGCCTAGGACACGGTCAACCTCAGGCATGGCAGCAAATTTCCCCGGATTAATTTGGGCGGCGCAACCTGTCACAATAATTTTAGCGTTGGGGTTTTCGCGTTTTGCTTTACGAATGGATTGAAGAGCTTGGCGTTCAGCCTCAGCTGTGACCGCGCAGGTATTGAAAATAATAGCATTTTCCAGGCCTGCGTTGGTGGCCAAGTCTTGCATGACTTGGGATTCATAAATATTAAGCCGACAGCCAAAGGTAATAATTTTAGGGGGGGGAGATACAGACATGTATAAGCCTTTAAAAACTGGGGCGAATGATGGGATTCGAACCCACGACATCCAATACCACAAACTGGCGCTCTAACCAACTGAGCTACATCCGCCACAAGTGATCAACTTTTAACGCTTTTTCGCCTTAAAGGTCAAGCATAAAAAAAATCGAAGGCTTACAGGATGATAAATAAGGTTCATAACCCATACAATAATTCCATTTAAAACTTTTCTTTCCAAGCACAAAAAATAAGAGTAGCATGAAATTATGGATTTTTTACAAATTACATATATGGAGTGGGCTAATCTAAGTATTCTTTTTTTGGTCATTGCTCTTATTATCAGAAAAAAAATAGCTTTTTGTTTAAGCTTAGGGGCTATTTTGACAGGGTTTGTTGTGTGGGGAATTGCCCTTTACATCAAGTCTTCCATTTATGGGGCAATTTGGGCGCAGTTGGGTATTTTTTTAGCCGCTTTCCTATTATTGCTTGCCCTTTTCCCGCAAGAGTGGGCTCATCTGCAGTTTCGATCTAAAATGCTTGGCTTTCATCCCCACAAAGGGCAAATCCTTGTGTTATCTTCCCCCATTGTCAGGGGAGAATCTATCCTGGAAATAGAGGGAAAAAAGTGGACGATCGTGGGCCCTAGCTTAAAAATAGGATCCTCTGTCAAAGTCCGGGCGGTTGACGGAAGACATATTTTTGTGGAAAAGTATATCGAGCAAGAAGAGTAAGAAAAATGGCAGAAAAAATCACAAATTTTGAACAAGCTCTGGCAGAGCTAGAATCTATTGTCAAAAAACTTGAGGCAGCCCAAGAAAATTTAGAAACTTCTATAGCGCTTTATGAACGTGGTGTCATGCTGAAGAAGTTTTGTGAAGACAAGCTGAAGGAAGCCACTTTAAAAATAGAAAAAATAAGTTTAGGTGCTGATCAATCTGTAAAAACAGAAGAAATAAGCGGATTTGCCTAAACATATCCCGGAGGAGGAGAGATGAAACATTTATTTTTACTACTGGTACTGTTCATAGCCCCTTTTCATAAAGCCCAAGCTTCTGTAGAAGACATTTTAAAAAATAGTACTGCTGAAGTGGTGAATGCGGGGCACAAATTAAATAATTTTTCCGACTATCTTTCTTCAAATTTTAATGAAACTTTTTCTTTTATTCAAAATGTTTCGCGGTATTTAAATAATAAAAAAGTCCCCTTTTCTGCCACCAAAAGCGTGTGGAGTCCCATTATTTTTCAATTTATTAAAATCTTTCTTATTTTTGCCTTATCTGCGCTTAGTTTTTTTGTTATCCAGCGGTTTATTTTTCATGTGTGGCTCCAGCATCCTCAACAAAAGGGTGTTTCCATCCATAAGGGGGATCAAATTTTCTTTTATATAGTGCCCTGGATTTTTTTCATTATCCTGGGTCATTGTTTTACAGTTCTATTTGGGTTGTTACCCCTTTTAAGTAATACGATTAGTTCATTTTTCTTTATTATAGCTACTATTTTTCCCATAAAACAGGTTGCTTTTTTAAGCTATAAATTAAACAAAAAGTCTTTTAATTTCAGTGACCATGAAAAGCTCAAGAAAGTGGCACCGCCCTTTATTTACTGGTGGGTTGTGTATCTCTTCTCTTTGGGGCTTTTAACCATGGGATTAATTTTATTTTTCTCGTTCATTTTTCCTTTGTTACAGACTGCCCCTGCTAAAATAGGAAAATTTTTATACAACCACTTTACTCAGCCTTCCATTATCTTTCCTGAACAGTTATTTTTCTATTTTTACTTAATGAGTTTAAGCCTTTTTATTTTATCTTTAGAACTGTTTGTAGAAACAGAAAAAAAGGCTATTCCCGCTAAAAAAATGCATCCAGTGGGATATTACTGGGCCCATTATGGAAAATACTGGAATTATTTAACTCGCTTTGGGATCGTGTGTTCATTTATTGCGTGGTTGGGGGCTGAGGCTACTTTAGTTCCTTATAAGGCGTTTTCTATGCTTTTAGGGATCACTTTCCTTTTGTTTATCGTATCCTCTCGCACGGTCACTTTAGAAGTATTAAGGTATATTTCTTCCCAATTAACAGCAAGATTAATATCCTCAAAAATATTGAATATCTTAAATTTTGAAAAATTCTTTCGATGGACAGGCTATCTTCTTTATTATTTCCTGTGTTTCTATTTCTTTATTTATTTGTGGGGTATTGAACACCTACTCCATTCTATTGAACATTATATGGTGATGTGGGTAGAAAAAATTCTTCTCATTGCTCTCACATTGTTTATAGCTTTTTCTATCAAATCTTTCCTCTTATCAATTATTGGTAAGATTTTAGCTAGCCGCACCCAAGCAGAGATTGCGGCTAGGTCAGGGAACCGTGTCTATACATTTTTAACGCTGTTAGAGGCCTTACTCCCTCCGCTTATTTGGATTCCTAGCTTTACTCTTGTTTTCATTTTTTGCGGAATAAGTGGAAAAATTATCCTGATGATTTTTGCAGCTATCGGTGCTCTTTTAGTATGGGTAGGGCAAAATGTCATGCAAGATATGATAAAAGGTCTTATGTATATGGTAGAAGATGTAGTGGTTATTGGGGAAGAAGTCACCATTAACCATAGCGTCACAGGGCGCATTGAGAGGTTAAGCTTGCACAGTCTTTCTTTACGAGACTTCAATGGGTTACTTCACACTTATTCTTTTGGGAAAATTGAATCTATCGGAAGTTCTGAGTGGAAATTTATTAATTTGGTTGTAGAAGTAATTGTTGACTATGATTCTGACTTAGAAAAGTCTATTGGGATAATGGAGAAGATCATTAAAGATATGCGCAAGCAGCATGAAGCGGACCATGCATTTCAGCAAAAAGACTTAGAGGTGTATGTAGATAATTTTACCGAGTACGGTGTCCACCTTAAAGCCCGTATTAAAATGACTCCGGGTTATCATAGACCTTTAAAGACCATCTATTATAGGCACCTTAAGCAAGCTTTCGATAAACACCGTATTCGCATTGCAAGGGTAGAGCCCTACGCAACTGTTAAGTAATTATAGCTGGAAACTTATAAAATTATTACGTCGAAATTCGTCGCTGGTGTGCGTCAGCACACGTTGGCTCCTCATTTCTCGTCCTCATTTTAAATTTTTTCCGCTATATTCCTCAAATGAAGTTTCTAAATTCCCTCCAATTTACCTCTTTTTCCCGATTTAAGCAACAAACCCACGCAGGGCAGCGAAAAATTCCTTCGCTATCTTTTCTCTTCCTCGGACGTTGGAGAGTTATCTTGCCCGGTGGTGGTATCCATTGTTTCTTGGGTGGGGATTTTGTAAGTGCCTGACAGCCAATGATAAAGATCAATTTCTCTGCATCGCTGGGAACAAAAGGGCCGATAGGCAAGAACAGCCTCCTTTTTGCAAAGGGGGCACTTAGAGGGAGAAGAGGGGGCTTTAGTGGGTGATATGGACATCTGAGCGAATATTAAAACTTTCTAATAAATTGCAAGCTTCTAAAAGGGGCAATCCGAGCACATTTGAAAAAGATCCATTAATAGATTTAATGAATTTGGCGGCGAATTTTTCCATACATATGCCGCCGCTGGCATGGCGCCACTCCCCGGCGTTAGCGGAATCTTCCAAGTCTTTATGGGATAAACGTTTAAAAGATAGCCGTGTGGTTACCAGGCGTTCGCGTGTTTTGTTGGCATTTTTAACCACGACGTAAGAATATACTTGCTGGCGCCTTCCGGAAAACTGCTTCAGCATAGCTTGGGCTTCTTCTAAAGAGGCGGGCTTTTGGAAAATGCGGCGACCCATGACAACAATTGTATCAGCCGCCAAAATAATATCATGAGGGTAATGGCTTAAAGCGAAGTTAGCCTTGGCATGGGCTACCCGCTTTACATATTCTTTAGGGGTTTCATGGGGTAAAACTGATTCGTCCACATCACAGGGAAAAACGGTATGGGGAACAAGGAAAACTTGTTTAAGGAGAGTAATGCGTTGAGCTGAAGCAGACGCTAAAACAAAAGACATTATTTTTGTCTGAAAATAATACGACCTTTTGTTAAGTCGTAAGGCGTCATTTCCACCATGACTTTATCGCCCACCAGAACACGAATACGGTTTTTGCGCATCCGCCCTGAAGAGTGAGCAATAATTTCATGCCCATTTTCCAACTTAACGCGAAAATGTGCATTGGGAAGAAGCTCAGTCACTTCGCCTGCAAATTCTATAAGACTTTCTTTAGCCATATTGATTGTCTACCCTATTCTTCCCATATCTGGCAAGCATTTTTTAAGAATTTCAGGTTTTTTAAATTTTCAGAAATTGCTCAATAAAATCTCACTAAGTTCTTTATAGTATTCTTCGGCTTGTTGCTTAGTTGCAGCAGGAGGGTCAACAACAGTTACCCTAACGTTGTCTCCGTAGCGAATGAGGGGAGAAGCTGGAAATACTCGTACTTGAATTTGCCCTGGATAAAGAGAGGAACTAAAGGCAGAATAATATTGAATTGTCTTATTCTCTCCCCAAGTATTAAAAATACTATCCTTAGGGAACTTTTCGTAACTTGCTAGGAATTCTCTTAAAGAAACTCTGCTGCTCCAATCTTGAGGATCTGTAAGATCAGTTCCATAAGCAGGTACATTTTCATTCTGACAAACAGGTCTTCCACCAGGGATTGAAAGATAGGCAATGGAATCCAGAATTGAGGTATCAATGTTAATTTCAAATATTCCGTGATTTGCTATTAGAGGATATTTTGTTGCGAGAGAATCAAGCTTTTCTATTTTTGTATCAGATAATCCAAGATTTTTTAAAATTTCATTATATTTGTCATCAACCCCTATATTATTTCCTAATAGAAAGAAATAAAGACTACACTCTCCCTCTGAACACATGCCATTGAATAGTGTAAAGTTACAAGCCACTAAGCTTTCACTTACTTCATGCGTATGATCATGCCAACTCTGGCTGTCTTTCAAAGGTTTATATACCGGGTTAAATAGTTCGCAAGGGAAGTTAAAAGGACGTTTGGTGCCTTCATCTGTCGTCGAAATAATTCTTAAAAAATCATTTACATCGTTGCATTCTTTTCCCAAAAATATTGATGAAGTATCTCTGAATACAATATCTCTAAACTCTTTTCCTTTTAGTAAAGAAAATATATCATAATATAAACGCATCTGTCCTACCCCATGATATAAAGTATGAAATCCTAAGGGAGTATTTTTCTCTCTATGAATCATCTGTTCTGTCCAAACTTTTCTATCTGCGATACAGTTGGGTGTTATTTTCTTTAAATAATCTGGTGAAAAATAATTATCTCTATAATGAAACCCTCCTCGAAGGAAACTCTCAGAGAGAGTATTGGAAGAATTTTGAGTCCACATGTTACTGGGGCCTCCAATTTCCCTCCAAAATTTAGAATAATCCTGTAGGAAATTTAGTGTGGGGGAAAAGCCCCGTGTCGAGAGAGGGTTATCACTTTTCTCTATTTGTAAAGAATCTTCAGCTGTGGAGGCTCCAAAAGATGTGTGTCCCCATAAAGATAGAAAACCCGCTAAAAAAAATAATTTTATTTTCATTTAATTCTCTCTTTTTAATTTTTTTTCTAAAATAGCATTTTATTGCTTCCCTACTTAAATAGGTAAAGAAAATGATATTTTCAAGTACTTTACAGCTTTTGAAAATAAACCCTCTTTAAAAGGATAATAGGGAGAGGAGCAAATATGTAGTTGGATAGCCTGTTATAGCTGGAAAATTATAAAATTATTATGTCGAAATTCGTCGCTGGTGTGCGTCAGCACACGTGTCATTTCATTCCGAATTTCTCGTATCACTTTAAATTGATTTAGTTATAGTTCAAGCATGCATTTTTTTCAAAACAGGGGCTAATTTCTGGAAGATAGTTTCTGTGTCAGTGGGGCGGCCATAGGAAAATTCTTCAAAATTTCCCTCGAAAGATCGAATAAGGCCCTGACCTTTAAGAGATGAAATAAAGCTTTCTAAACGACGAGAACTAGATTCTAAATCAAAGGTATAGACGGGTTTGCCTGTCATCAGGGCTTCACTAATCATTGATACGGAATCGGTTGTAATCAACAGAAAATCAGCTAATCCTAAGAATCCTAAATAAGGATTATCACCTAGGCCATTCCAGAAATAAGCGGGCGTTTCACCCAGGGCAATTTTAAAGGCCACAAGGGCTTCAGGAGGGGTTCGTCGGGAAGGGGTGACTAAAAAACCCATCTTTCTTTTAAGGGCCGTTCGCCGCAGAAGCGCTCCAAAATTTTCCATGGCTTCTACGGTCATGGTGTGATGGCGGCTATTGCCCCCCAACATAACAGCGATGAGAGGAGTAGGAAGCGGGGGAAGAAGCTTTTTCCATTTGGCTGCTTCGTGAATTATATCTTTTTCCTTTAAAGAAACTACCGCCCCTGTAATGGAAACCACATTAGGCCCTGATAATCGATCGTGATGGGGGGCGATGACAAAGTCAAAATTTGCGGGATTCAGAGAAGGATTTTGAATGTAAATAATGGTTATTTTTGAGCCCAGTAAACGTTTTAGCGCTGCAAGGGGAGCGGCTGCAATACGGCTGGACCCGATAATAACATCAGGCCAGGGGGGGGAAAGCCCTTCGTGGGTTGCAGCTAACCCATTTAAAGGGTTAACCCATAAAGCAGGCGGTAAATATTTCCATAATCCTTTTGCTTGGATCCTTTTAAGTTGGGGTTTCAGATTTAAAATATCAGCTAATGCCAAGCACTGCTTTTCTGTGCCTGCTTTTCCATCTGTTACAATCCACGTTTTTAAAGACATTTTATTTATTTTTTTCGCCTAACCTTTAAGGCCTTACTTTTATACTCTATCACAGAGAAAGAGGATAAAGAAAGAAGACTTTACTCATAACTTATTTTCTGCCATGTATAGGGTAATTCGTCTTCGTATATAAGGGGCGAGCTATAATATATTTATCTTAGAAAGTGGGTACCACCAGACGGCAATGTCAAATAGAACCTTAGAACAAAAAAAGTTTTTTGCCTTTATTAAACATATAAAAGAACACGATCATCCCCTTACTCAAGCTACTGCTTATTATCAGGATTTATATAATCGTTTTGGGGTAGGAAAATGGTTTCTTAGTTGGAACTGGTCGGCTTTTTTATGGGAAATGGTGGGGCTTCCTTTTGTCTGGTTCTTTTATCGACGTATGTATTTTAATGGATTAATTATCTCTTTACTTCAAACGCTAAGTATGCACGCCATAATATGGACCTCTGCTTATATGGGTTGGGACTTTTTCTTTGTGAGAATTGGTGTTAGACTATTGAATATGGTGGCATCGCTGGCATTAGGGGTCTTTGCAAATGCTCTTTATTTTCATTTTATAAAAAGTAGAATGACAGACCCGCAGGCAAAAGTGCCTCCTGGTGGTACAAATTGGATGGTAGGATTTATTATAGGGGCGATTTTTTTAATCTATTTAAATATGCTATTACATAACCCTGATCTTATGCCTGCTGAATTAAGGGGGTTTGTAGGACGATGACGCTGTTAGTAGTTATTGGATGTGGAGATTGGGGACAAAATAGTGTCAAAACTTTGGCCTCTATGAAAGCATTAGGGGGAATTGTGGATCTCCCTACGCTTGATAAAAAATTATTGGCACAGACTTATCATACCAACCTTTATACTCTTGAAGAAGTTTTGAAAAATCCACGGATTGCTGGATGTGTTATTGCCACACCGACGCCCACCCACTTTGCACTGGCAGAAGCCTGTTTAAAGGCTGGCAAACATGTATTGCTAGAAAAACCTTTTACAGCTAATCTTCAGCAGGCGCAAACCCTTATGCAACTGGCGAAGCAGAAAAAATGCCTCCTTATGGTGGGACATTTATTGCGCTATCATCCAGGCTTTTTAACAATCGTACGCTGGCTGAAAGAAGGTCGTTTAGGAAAAATTATTACGATCGAATCTTACCGTAGGAATTTGGGCAAAATTTTTCCCCATGAGAGTGTTCATTGGGATATGGGCCCTCATGATTTATCGATGGTTTTACATCTGATGGAACAGCAGGCGCCCCAAAGAATTTTGGCGGTGGGGCAATCTCATTTTGCACCTCCTCGGTTAGATACATGTACGCTTTCTTTGGATTATGGAGCTCAGCAGGTGACGGTCTATTTATCACGTCTTTATTATCAGAAAGAGCACAAGCTAGTTATTATAGGAGAGAAAGGAGCGGCTGTTTTTGATGATACCAAACCTTGGACCCATAAAACCGTTTTCTATAATAATTATGCTGAAGTGCAAGGAGATTCCTTCTGGTTGCATAAAGATGCGAATGGCGAGGCCCAACCTTTAACTCCTGCAGAGCCTTTACGGTTAGAACTACAGCATTTCTTAGAGGCTATTGCTGAGGGGCGACAGCCTTTGACCCCTAGTGAGCATGCTATAAAAGTTATCCATCTTTTGAATGCAGCGGATGCCTCTTTACAGCAGCAGCAATGGATTAAGCTTTGATTAAAGTAAATTAGGTTCTGTGAACATTTCTTTTAAAGTACTATTTTAGTCTTTTTGGCTGCAAATGGCACTGGATTTTTTTGAAATATGAATCACTATTCCTGCAAAATCCAGAACTATTTTCGCCTAAAAATCCTTAAAATATTTTCATTCAAAA
>JBMDXI010000072.1:0-5756 GCA_048595075.1 Alphaproteobacteria bacterium | reverse complement strand
CCGTTGAGAGATTCTTTGCCCACATCAAAGAAAACAAACGTTTAGCTCTGCGCTTTGATAAACTCGACATTACTTTCTTCTCTTTCTTCGCCCTTGCTTCCATGAAAGTTCTTAACCTACTTTGTTAACAGTGCCATATTTATCTGGAGGCGTCGCTCCGCATGCCTTGCCCCAGATTAAATATCCTTCGCTATTTCATGTATCGGAATTAAATAAATTTAGTGATATACTATTTTAGTGTAGAGATTTTTTAATATGAAACAATGGTTCCAAAAACTTACTAAAGGATTAGCAAAGACTTCTAACCAATTAGGGCAGGGTATTAAGCAAGTTTTAACTAAGAAGAAATTAACGGTTGAAACGTTACAAGATTTAGAAGATTTGCTTCTTCAGGCAGACATAGGTCCCAGCGTTAGTCAAAAAATAATTGAAAAAGTATCGGATATTCGTTTTGACAAGGAGCATGCTGCAGAAATGGCGATGAGAACTATTGTTAGGGAAATAGAATCCATTTTAAAGCCCTATGAAAAGCCATTGCCCTTTGACGCTACGCAAACCCCTTTTGCTATTTTAATGACGGGGGTTAACGGAACAGGAAAAACAACTACCACAGCTAAGCTGGCTCATTTATTTCAGCAACAGGGGTTGAAGGTATCTATTGCGGCCTGTGATACTTTTCGAGCAGCTGCTGTAGAGCAGCTCGATGAATGGGGAAAAAAGCTTAATATTTCTATTATCAGCCGAAGTCACGGCAGTGATGCAGCTGGGTTAGCGTATGATGCCTATAAACAAGCGCAAACTAACCAGGAAGATATTATCCTTTTTGATACAGCAGGGCGGTTGCATACAAATACTAATTTAATGGAAGAACTATCTAAAATTAGCCGTGTCTTAAAAAAGATAAATCCCCACCTTCCTCAGGAAAACATTTTAGTTATTGATGGCACGACGGGTCAAAATGCTTATCGTCAAGTAGAAGTATTTCAGCAGGCTTTGCCGCTTACAGGGTTAATCGTCACAAAATTAGATGGAACAGCCAAAGGGGGAATTGTGGTCGGTTTAGCTGAGCGCTTTAAACTTCCCATTTATGCGGTCGGCATTGGGGAACAAGTTCATGATCTTCAACCCTTTGATGCTCATAGCTTTGCTGTGGCTTTATTAGGAATGGCCACTCATACAATTTCCACAGGGGAAGATTATAATTAAGTGTTCTTTTAATCCAATTTTCTCTTTATTTTTTTGTATCACTTTATAATGGATTAGCTATGTATTAAAATTCGACACAAGGCAGTCCTGTCCTTTTAGCCCACATTCGTATTTTTTCATTAAAATGTTGTGTAAATTTTTTAGATTGTTCTTCATCTTTTGTTCCTACATACCCATATTTTCCATTTCTGGAATTAATCCAAAAGCCCACAATTTTAAGGCGTGATTTGGGGTGTTCTGTTTTCACCAAACCTGCCACTTCGTTAGCATGCCCTTTTGCAATAAAATCTAAACATGACTTCCCGTTAGGGTCATGGCAAGTCTCTTCAGGGTTATAGGGTGGTCCGTAAGCGTAAGTTATCATATTGCGTTCTTTTGCTAGTTTTTGAATTTTACTAAAGATATGTCGCACTCTAGGGTTTTTCTCTAGCTCTAGAATCTCTTCTTCTAAAGCTGTATATTGTTCATCACTCAGAGGGTTGTCATGGAGAAAAAATTTCCTAAAATCTTCTTGCCCCTCCTTCCATTCTCCCTTTTCCATAGGTGTCCTTTTATCTACCTCACCTGCAGCATAAAGGGCGTCTGGGCTCATCTCAATAATAACCCCCCCTGGGTACCATGAATGGGGGTCCGCCGGATTTATCACACTGCAAGACAAAACATTCCTTAAATCAAAAATCACAGATATAGCCAAGTCAAACAGCTCATCATTTGTGAGGCTCTTCACTTTTTCTTTTCCATAATAAAATTCTAACACTCTTTTGGATGAATCTACGGAAAGGCCATGGATAAGAAAATACTTGGGCTTTATACCCCTTCCTTCCAAAAACTCACTTTGGGCTTTCATCATATCTTCAAATTCTTTTCGAAATTCCTCACCAGGCTTACGATCAGAAGAAAGGCCCGTTAAATCATAAGGAGGATTGGGGGTAATAAAGCCAGGCCTGGGAATTGAAAGAGAAGGAAAGTCCATTAAGTTTGGAAAGCCTCGCTCGTGATAATTTTTGTGTGTAATCGGAGCAGCTTTTATAGATGTGTTCATTAAAACGAGTGCAAGTATTAAAGAGTATAGCATTTTTAAAAACATTTATTCCTCCCCTGGAAATTTAAAATATAATTAAATTTTTTAATTTTTTAAAAATTTTGTCAACTATAATACTATCTTGCGGAGCTTTTTATTGATAAATTTTTGTCTAATTTTGTCACATCTGATCAGGGCATTCCATACCCAGAATATCCAGTATTTTTTCTAATACCTGTTGTGTATAAGTTGCAATGGTTAAGCGGAAAGCCTTTAATGCAGGGGGGTTTTTATCATCCAAGATTGGGCAACTTTGATAAAAACGGCTAAAACACTGAGCCAGTTCAAAAGCATAGTCACAAAGCATATTTAAAGCACGCTTTTCATAAGCAATAGTTATCATATCGGGGAATCGTAAAATCCCTAATACGAGTTCTTTTTCTGCGGGGGAAAGTTCACCGATCTCTCCCTTACCGATAAAAACGCCTGCTTTTGATAAAATAGATTTAATTCTAACAATAGCGTACAACAAATAGGGGCCTGTTTTTCCTTCAAAATTCATGAACTTCTGCATATCAAACTGATAGTTTTGGGTCATGTTATGCTGCAGGTCTGCGAATTTTAAAGCTGCAATTCCTACTTTTTGGGCAATGGCAGTGGCTTCTTCATCGGGCAAATCTCCTAGCGAATTGACGGCTTCTGTTCTTTTCCTCGCTTCTGTAACCAAAGTTTGGATAAGGTCTTCCAATCGCATCGCTCCCCCTGCGCGGGTTCTAAAAGGTTTGTTATCGGGGCCATTCATTGTCCCAAAGCCTAAAAATTCATAGTCAGCGCTATAGCCCGCCTTCCTTGCAGCGCGGAATACTTGCTCAAAGTGCAAGGATTGACGGCCATCTACTACATACAAAATAGTATCTGCTCCAAACACTTCTACCCGCTCTCGAATAGTGGCTAAATCTGTGGTTGCGTATAAAACGCCCCCGTCAGACTTTTCTAAAAGTACAGGGGGTACCTCCGCTTTATCATTGGGTTCAGCCACATTAATAATAAGAGCCCCTTCGCTTTTTTGGACAAGATGTTTTTTTTCTAAATCCTCTAATAAAGAGGGAATTTGGTCTTGATAACGGCTTTCCCCAAACCATTGATCGAAAGAAACCCCCAATTTCGCAAATTGAACTTTCATATCTGCAACAGATACATCAACAAAATGTTGCCATAAGGCTCGATATCCTGGACGTCCTTGTTGGAGTTCAAAAGTAGCTTGGCGTGCTTTCGTGGCCAAAATTTCGTCTGTTTTACAGCGTGCGGCGATATGGGGATAGATTTCCTGCAAGTCCTCGAGTGTAACAGGTGAGTGAGTAGGATAAGGCCCTGTATAGTTTTTATCGAAATAAGGGGCACTTGGATCTTTTTCCTCTAAGGCAACAATAAGCATTCCCATTTGGGTTCCCCAATCGCCCAGATGAATATCAGCTGTCACTTGATGCCCCATAAAACGAAACAGTCTTTTTAAAGATTCTCCAATAATGCTGGAGCGTAGGTGCCCTACATGCATAGGTTTAGCGACATTGGGCCCCCCATAGTCTATAAAAACATTCAGTTTTTTAGCAGGAGAAAATTGGGAAGGGATATGAAAATTCTGAAGCGCTTTTAATAAATAAGCAGCGCTAATTTTATAATTGATAAAACCCGGTCCCGCGATAGAAAATTCTATATCATTTGTTAAAGACTGTAAGTGGTTTAAAACAGCGTGCGCTAATTGAACTGGGTTTTTCTGTAATTTTTTTCCTAAAATTAAGATCCCATTACATTGATAATCCGCTAAATCAGGCCGATCAGAAATTTTTATGTCAGCAAAAGCAGGGTCTAAGCCTTCTTTTTCGAAGGCTTGTTGTGTCAGCGCCTGTAAAGAATCTTTTAAGGAAAACATGTTCTCACTTTTGAGTGATCATAATAAAAAACTGGCAAAAAAGAAAGTTTCCCTTTTGCCAGCTTTTATAAAGATTATCGTGAATAGAATTCGATAACCAGATTTGGTTCCATTTGAACAGGATAAGGAACATCTAGCAATTTAGGTGCTCGTAAGAACTTTCCTGTCATTTGACCATAGTTTGCTTCTAAATAAGCAGGGACTTCACGTTCGGTAGATTGAATGGCATCAACCACCAACGGAATCTCGCGTGATTTTTGGCGCACCTCAATAATGTCTCCATCCTTTACAGAATAAGAGGCAATATTCACACGCTTACCATTTACCTTCACGTGACCATGGTTTACAAATTGTCTTGCAGCAAATACCGTGGGTACGAAACGTAAGCGATATACAACTGAGTCTAGACGGCGCTCTAGGAGTTCAATTAAGTTTTCGCCCGTGTCGCCCCGGCGGCGTTCTGCTTCTTTAAAGAGATTACGGAATTGGCGTTCCCCAATATTTCCATAATACTTTCTAAGCTTTTGTTTTGCGCTTAGCTGAACACCAAAGTCTGTTAATTTCTTGCGGGCAGCCCCATGTTGCCCAGGGGCATAACTGCGTGTGTTAACAGGACTTTTGGGACGTCCCCAGAGGTTTACCCCTAGGCGACGGTTAATTTTATATTTTGCTTGTATACGTTTTGTCATTATTAGCTAATCCCTCATATAGCGTGTCCTTTAATAATGGTCATACATCGTTGATTATCACTCTGTAGATTTAATTAAAGTATTTAGCTATACAAAGACTTTAATCCCCTGAAGAAGATGTAAAGTCTTAAACATTAATACATGCGCCGTTCTCATTTATTCAAATGAACACCGTTTTGTACCTTAATTCTTTATCACTTGTCAACTTGTTATTGGACTCAGGGAGGCGCTATAAATTATTTCCCACTTTTAAACAATCATGATATCTTAGAATTTGAGATAAAAAAAAGAGCCGAGGTTAGTCAGCTCTTTTTTTAACAGGGAGGCTTTTACGTCTGGGAGACGTAACTAAGAACTTTCGTTCTTAGTTCTGGACTTTGCGTCCAGAATCTTACTGCCTTTCGGCAAACTTTATAACCTCTTGTATAAGAGATTCTAAGGTTTTTTAATATATCAAATTATGCAACGCTAATATGCGATTTTTGCATACCTACACATGTTACTGCGGAATATGAATTTTCCATTTTGGAAACGAATATGCCTATTTTAACAACTTTTTGGAAACATTCAATAAATTCAGTAGATTATATAAGCTAAAAACCCTTTACCGTAAGGATTATCATGAAAAAATTTGTTAAAATTTTTTGTGAGGCTTCAAAGTGTATGTAGGCCATTAAAGGTGGTTCTTATAAAATTCCCAGCTTAGGGGTTTTTATTTATAGCTAAAACAATTTAAAGTGAGTATAAAATATAGAGTTCAATTACCTCGTAGTGTTTCCCCCGTGCTTGACACGGGGGTCTATAGCTGGAAACTTATAAAATTATTACGTCGAAATTCGTCGCTGGTGTGCGTCAGCACACGGTCGCTCCGACTTTCTCGTCCTCATTTTAAATTTTTTCAGCTATATAG
>JBMDXI010000071.1:0-10585 GCA_048595075.1 Alphaproteobacteria bacterium | reverse complement strand
ACCTAACATTTTTTCTAGTAAATGCACATCATCTCTTAACGCAGGGTCAGTTTGCTTCAAAGACTGGATTGTTTTAACCGCATGAATAACTGTGGTATGGTCACGTCCCCCAAATTTTCTGCCTATTTCAGGCAACGATTTAGACGTTAATTCTTTAGATAAATACATGGCAATTTGACGCGGCCGCGCCAACGTACGAATCCGCTTATCAGAGTGCATATCACTTATTTTTACATTAAAGTGCTGGGCAACTGTCCGTTGAATTTCTTCGATGGTGACATATTTTTCATTAGCCCGCAAAAGATCGCGCAATACGGCTTGGGTGGTATCTAAATTAATGTCTCCCCCTACTAAAGTTGCATGGGCGATAATACGATTAAGAGCCCCTTCTAATTCGCGCACGTTAGAAGTAATTTTGTGGGCTAAAAATTCCAAAATTTCATTAGCGATTTTAACAGGTAGATTTTCTGCTTTTGACTGAAGAATACCTAAACGCAACTCGTAAGTGGTTGGATGAATGTCAGCCACTAAACCCCACCCCAAACGAGAACGCATTCGTTCTTCAATCCCCTTTAGATCAGCAGGTGACTTATCTGCTGAAAGAATAATTTGGCGCTTTTGATCAATCAGAGCATTAAATGTGTGAAAAAATTCTTCCTGAGTAGAATCTTTTCCGCTAATAAACTGCACATCGTCAATCATCAGCACATCCACAGAACGGAACTGCTCTCTAAAACTCATCATATCTTTTTGGCGCAGGGCCCGAATGAACTGATACATGAACTTTTCTGCTGACATATAGATGACTTTACGCTGGGGCTGAGATTGGTGAAGATGCCAGGCAACTGCATGCATCAAATGGGTTTTCCCTAACCCAACGCCGCCATATAAAAACAAGGGATTAAAATAAACTTGGTTAGACTCTGCAACACGTCGTATAGCCGCATAAGCCAATTCATTAGGCTTGCCCACTACAAAGTTATCGAAAGTAAAGCGTGGATCCAATCCTGCTGTTAAATCATCCAGGGTATAGCGTGCAGCCGCGGGCATCGTAGCGACGGAAGGGGTGGTTGTTGATCCTTCTTCAGCAAGGGATCCATTTGTTACAATATCAATGCCATAAACAGTGGGCGTGGATTGACGCCACAGTTCTAAAATTTTAGGCAGATAACGCGTACTAATCCAGTCCTTAATGAAACGAGAAGGAACGGATAAAATAACCTTCCCGCCAGCGTCTTCCTCAAATTTTAAAAACTTGAGCCAGCCTTTGCAAGCTGTTTCTCCGAACACACCAGGGAATTCAGATTGCACACGCGACCATGTTTCATATTGTTCTGACAATAAAACACCTAAAAAAATAAGTTAAAAAAATCCAATTATATTACTACCTCCCCTGTTAAGAGATGTTAAATATTAGGACAGAATATAATTATATAGCGGGTAACTTATAAAGTGATGACATCAAAATTCCTCGCCAGCGTAAGTTGACTACGCATTCGCTCCGAAATTTCTTGCCCTCATTTTAAACCTTCCCAGCTATATTTTGCGTATACGAGCTACAAGACGAGAAATTTTACGCGCAGCTGTATTCTTATGAATAATGCCTTTCTGAGCAGTTTTCATAACTTCCGCTTGCGCAGCTTTAACTAATTCCTGTGCCTTAGCAACGTCCTTCCCTTTAATACAATCTTCTACCTTTTTCAAAGTAGTTCGCATACGGTTAACAGTTGACCGATTACGAGTTGTACGTGCTATCGTTTGGATTGCTCTTTTTTTAGCAGACTGATGATTTGCCATAATTCAACCTTAATTCTTTAAACTTTAAGAGGAAAACTATACGGAGTTATCCACAGTGTCAATAAACTTTTTTAAATTTTTTCACACTTTTTTTCTTGACTAAAAATTTTAGGTCAATCAATCACGATGATTCTTAAAAAAAGGAATTTGCTTTTTGTAAATATACCAATGAGATATGAAGAAAAACCCTGCGATCACAATCCACACTATATTATCCATAAGGGACTTCTTAGCGTCTCTACAAAAATCATCAAGATGCTCTTGCTTGTCCTGGAATCTTCTCTGAGTAAGTTTTTCTTGACTCCATCCCTTCATTTCCTTAGCTTTTTCAGAATCAGCATTATCCATATAAGCTTCATTAGAAGAATATTTATACATCCTAGGAGAACGCTCCTCAGGAAAAACCATATCAATGATGTGAATAATGGCGAAAATACTTGCGATCATCAAAATAATTGCTGCCAAAAAGCAGATGGCTGTTGCGTAAAGTTGGATTAAATTTTTAAACATTCTAAAGGCCCCTTTTTGTTTTAAGGTACCATTAGCTGCTTTACAATTACAACCCTTTTATGGCCTATATAGATCGAAACTTGTACATTAAACTTTTAGCTTTTTCTTTGCTCAGTAAGTATGCTAATATAATTGTATGAACCAAAAACCATACGTTATTGTTTTGGGGAATGAAAAAGGTGGCACAGGCAAGTCAACAACAGCTATGCACATTATTTCTTCTCTATTGCACTTGGGCTTTAAAGTCGCAAGCATTGATATAGATGCCCGTCAGGGAACCTTGAGTCGATATATCAATAACCGTCTTAAATATATTGAAAAGAATAATATAGACTTACCCATCTCAGAACATTTTCCTCTTTTAAAATCAGGGGCAGATTCCACTCAAGAAGCGAATACGGAAGATAAAGCTAAGTTTGAAAAGCTGATGGAATCTTTACAATCTTATGATTTTATTGTCATCGATACGCCAGGGCATGATTCTTATTTGTCGCGTTTGGCGCATTCTTATGCGGACACACTCATCACACCCCTTAATGATAGTTTCGTTGACCTCGATGTGCTGGTTGAACTAAACCCAGAATCAATGACATTAGAAAAACCCAGTATTTACGCTGACTGGGTGTGGGATCAAAAAAAAAATAGGGCGTTACGAGATCGGGGCTCAATTGATTGGATCGTCCTAAGGAACAGACTATCTTCTATTCATGCGCATAATAAACAAAAAATGGAAGAGGTGTTAAGCACCCTTGCCAAACGCTTAGCTTTCCGCACCACAAAAGGCTTTAGTGAACGCGTTATTTTTCGCGAATTATTTTTGCACGGGCTTACTTTACTAGACTTGAAAAAGGTCGGCCTGCCCTTGCAACTTTCCCATGTAGCAGCCCGTCAAGAATTGCGTGATTTACTCAATTCTATTAATGCGGCCTCCTTACAAGAAAAAATACAAGCTGGCTTTTGAGAGAGATAACTAAATCCATATTCTCCTTTACAAAAGAGGTATAAATGGCACCCTACTTATATACTAGGTGCGAAAACATCGTAAATTTTTAATGACTCTCATGACACAACAGCATAATTCTCTCCTTATTGGAACGGTTACAGGAGTACACGGCATTAAAGGATGGGTAAAAATTAGGTTTTTTCTTGCTCAACCTGCTATGGCGGAAAAATTTAAAACCCTGCATACCAAGAATGGAGCCCCCTTTCCTTCCTTAAAAATTATCTTTATGAAAGGAGAAACGGCAATCGTTCAGGTTAAAGGTATTCCCGACCGTACAGCAGCTGAGCATTTAAAAAATACCGACCTTTTTATTGATTCCTCAGAACTCCCTCCTCTCCAGGAAGATACTTTTTATCATGCTGATCTTATAGGGCTGGAAGTTCATTCATCCACAGGGAACGTACTTGGAACTGTCATTAATGTTCACGATTTTGGGGCAGGTCCCCTTTTAGAAATTAAACTGTCATCCCATAAAGAAACCGTCTTCGCCCCCTTCAGGGATGCGGTAGTTCCTATCGTTGACTTAAAAAGTGGATTCCTTCACATTGATGAGATGTTTATCGACCAATTAAGGCAATCATCATGAGTAATCATACCCCGTGGGAAGTAACAATCTTCACCCTCTTTCCTGAGATTTTTCCAGGCCCTCTTGATTTATCTATCACCGGGCGGGCTCTTAAAAAAAATATATGGAATCTAAACACCATTCAGATACGGGATTTTGCCCAAGACAACTATAAATCAGTCGATGACACCCCCTTTGGAGGCGGCGCTGGCATGGTAATGCGGGCTGATGTACTCGATCGTGCATTGCAATCTGTCCCTGATATTGATCAGCATCCCATTATTTATTTAAGCCCCAGGGGTTGCCCTTTGACGCAAACCATGGTAACAAAATGGTCAACACTCTCAAAAATTCACTTGATTTGTGGACGATATGAGGGTATTGATGAAAGGCTACTTCAAAAAAGGCACATCCAGGAAGTCAGTATAGGGGACTTTGTCCTCTCAGGCGGTGAGCTGGGCGCCCTTGCGTTAATTGACGCTTGTGTGCGGTTGTTGCCCGGGGTTATGGGTGACGATCAGTCTTTAAGTGAAGAAAGTTTTGAACAGAACTTACTTGAGTATCCTCATTATACCAAACCACAAAAGTGGGAGGGCTTAGAAGTTCCAGAAGTATTATTATCTGGTCATCATGACCAAATCCGCAAATGGCGTTTGCATGAAGCGGAAAAAATAACACGGGCGCGACGTCCTGATTTATGGGCGGCGTATGTACGTCAAAAGTTTGAAAAGTGAAAGTTAGGGTTTGTTATGAATATCTTACAACGAATTGAACAAGAGCAAGTTAATCGCTTAACAGAAAATAAAACTATTCCCTCCTTCGGTGCAGGGGACACACTTCGTATTTCTGTAAAAGTAGTTGAAGGTGATCGTGAACGTATTCAGGCTTATGAAGGTGTTTGTATTGCCCGTAAAAATGCCGGACTTCATTCCTCTTTCACAGTTCGCAAAATTTCCTACGGCGAAGGGGTAGAGCGTGTGTTTCCTTTGTATTCTCCCCGTATTTCTATTGAAGTTGTCCGCCGCGGTGTAGTGCGTCGCGCTAAGCTGTACTACCTGCGGGATCGCAAAGGTAAAAGCGCTCGTATCGTTGAAAAGAAGACTCCTCGTCCCACATCGAGTACGCGGACAGTAGCTGCTGCAAGCACCAACAATGCTGAAGCTTCTTTAGCTGAATAAGAAAAATTCATCCCTTATCCCAGAATCGCGTTGACATTCTTTGCGGATGTAGGTTGATTATATGCTTACTCTAAATTTCTCGTCCTCATTTTAAAGTATATAGCTGAATTCATATAAAAGTAGTATAAAATATAGAGTTCAATTACCCCGTAGTGTTTCCCCCGTGCTCGACACAGGGGTCTATAACCCTATAGCTACAGGCATGTTGCTGATTATTTAATGGACTCTCGGGTCGGAGCCCGAGAGAATCACGAGGGGGGCCTTATACTCATTTTATGTGCTATTGTCTATATTTTAAGAATTGTTAGGTGAAAATGGTTCTGCACTTTGCAAGAATGATGATTCAGATTTCAAAAAATCCAGGGCCATTAGCAGCCAAAAAGATAAAATAGGGCTTTAAAAGAAATGTTCCCCGAATCTAGGATATTATTTCTCAACAAGCGAAATTAGAAACTTTAACGGGGTATTTCTAAACGCTACAGCTTTTCTTTGGCCTGGTCTGGGTGGGGCTCTATAGCACCCTCCCCTCAAAACCAACCTGTATTACAAGTTATAAGAAATCAGCTATAAAAACGCAAAAGAAACATGCAGAGAATAGTGGTGCAATAGGATTGTATAATTTAGGCTGGTTTAATCTTTAACAAACTTTCGGGTGATAAGCACTATCGGTAGCGATTACCTCTAAATTCTTCGCTAATATATGTTGAGTCACAGCATACGACAAATGCATTTATATAGCTAAATTGACATTTTTATTGGCAGAGGTAAGATAAAAGAGTAGAGGGACTTATAAAAATCCTCTTCATTAAAGCATCGTCAGGGAGATATATTATGAATCAAAAATGTGCTGTTAGTTTTCTATTTTTTTTGACTACCCCATTTCTAATAATACCGACTGCGCAAGCAGGTGGAGGAAGTGTAATTGATCACGCGTTTAATAAACAAAAAGAAACAACTCTTGCATCGTACCCCTTTGAAATAAGGAAAGCAGTGGAAGCTATCAGTGAAAATATTTATCTCTCTTTGGAGTTGAATGAAATTGAGAAAGAGGTGGAAAAAATTCCTACTGATAAAAGAGGGGCTGTTATAAATCTCACCCAACGTCTTATTGCCCCCAATGTAGTCGCCGCTGATCGTGCAAGAATCTTGCAGATTATTAACGAAAATGCTGGGCTTCTTGATGGAAATATACCTGGTCATTTAGAATCTATTGCCTTGGTTTTTAATAAGCAGGAAAGTAACGAAGGAGAAAATAGACGTATGGTTAGCTTCTTAGAGTATTTTATTCAAAATGTAAGTAAACCCAGGAGGAGCAGGGTTTTAGAGCAAGTTTGCAGCCTTATGAAGATAGCTCCTAATTTATCTCCTGATGCTGTTGCAGAAGCTCTGGGATCACTGACTGATCATGAAAGTCGAACTGTTGTCAGATGTCTGAGGGATTTAATAAAGGAGAATCCAACCATTGGGGACTCTCTTCCTGGTATTATAATCGCTCTCAGCCATATTCCAGAAGGAAGAAGGGAGGATGCTATCCGTAGCGCCATCAGAAATCTAAGGGCGGACAGGGATAATCTTCCCTTTGGCCCAGGAGGGTACCTAGAAGCTATCCTTAAAGAATATAATCACCAGGGAAATCCCCTAAACCAACTGAGTTTATCAGCTTAGAGGAGGGGCGTATAATAAAACTGGCTTGCGTCGTGGTTGTTTGAGAGAGATAGCCGCCTTCTTTTTTTCTCTCCTTTTAATCCAGAACTTACGTTAGTCTGGGGGCAGGTTTTTTTTCATCCGCCACTATATGAGAAAATGTATTATAAACATCAGGTACTCCCAGATCGGAAAAAAGTGCTTTAATCTCTTTTTCTGTAAAACTTGTTGGACTTGTGAGATGGGTTCTATAAAAGTGCCTGAATAACCATTCGGTGGCATCTTTTCTCATGTCGTATTTTTTTTCCACAAGACTTGTGAGCCCATTATATATCGGAACTATTGTATTTAGTATCTTAGAGAGGTTAGTTTTGCCCATCTCTGTAGTTTTGTCCATCTCTGTAGTGTTGCCCATCTCTGTAGTGTTGCCCGTCTCTGTAGTGTTGCCCGTCTTATCGAGAACCTTTTTAAATACTTTTGCAATTTGGGTAAATCTTTCATAGAAATAAAAGTGATGAGGCGGGCCTGCAAGCAAAAAGTTTACTAGTACTCGGGGTCTATAAAAGGGTTGATGTGTGTTGAACAATTCATTTGTTTTTAACAATTCATCTGTTTTTAACAATTCATCTGAAAGGAGTGAAGCTAGCTTTAAAGACAAGTTTCTTTGATGAGGGAACATAAACTTTAGACTATTTTTTACCCCTTCTACGATAGGTTCTTCTTGTATGCTCTTAAGTTCTTCCTCTGTAAAGAGACTATTAATATCCTTCATAGGGTCGTAGGAAGAGAGCTCATCTACAAAAGATGCCATAAGTGGAAAACTTTCAAAATCATATTGTACCAGTAAAGGGTTAAACCTATTAATAATTAAGGGCTTCTTAAGGGGAGAGCCATTCTCAATAAGAGCGAGTACAATATTCTTTTTAGCCTCTTGAGGAAGCAACCTTATGAGCTCCACCTTTCTATCTAGTTCAAGCAACTTAGAACGAAGCTCAAGTGCTAAAATAATAAATCCTTCTTTTTTCAGCTCAGCCTCGATTTTCATTTGGTGCGTTATATAACTGTCGTATTCCTCCAAAAAGTGAAGATGCATTCCATTTTCTATTCTTCGCTTAATTCTTTCAATGGTGATAAGATTATGGAAATGAGGGGGGAGAGAAATTCCTACTTCTTCAAGGCTTTTGGCGTTACCCAGCCGATCATCAATTTGCCTTATTGCAAGCTTTTGAAGAGGAAGCAGCCTTCCTTCTCTCGGGATCTCTGTGTCGCTGCCTGCTCCTTTAGAAAAAAGAGCTAACCCCACCGTTGCCATTAATATAAGTAAATTTATTTTTCTCATTTTTGCTTGAACTCCTGTGCTTCATTAAAATTTAGTAATAGATATATAGGAGACCCCCCTAAAAAATTCAAGGGGAAAAATTGAAAATATTTCAATAGCGAATTAGAAACTTTAACGGGGTATTTCTAAACGCTATAGCTTTTCTTTGGCCTGGTCTGGGTTGTACCTTTTGAAAAAGGCGGCGATACGCCGTGTAATCCCCTGGGCAACTGTTTCAAGTAAGCGATTATGAGCATCTTGCTTAGAAATAAGCGTGGAATAAGGGGATTCCGACAAAATGTTATAGTCAGCCGTTGCAGATTCAGTTCCCTTGAACAGAACTTTTCCAGATCGGATATGAATCAGGGCAAACTTTACATCTACCACAACTTCTGATCGACTGGTCGTTGCATCCTTTTGCACCGACAGATTCCTAATAGAATATTGGATGTCCGCATTTAATTGATATTGAGGGGCCGCTGCTTCAAAGGGAGCAAAGGATTCCATCAATAGATTGCGCAACTTTTGCCCTGCATGCTCTTGAATAATGCCGACCTTTATTTGCCCCAAATAAGGGCTATCTGCCTGCTTATGGTACAAAGGTTGGAATCCGCAGCCTGCTAAAAGCCCTAAGAAGCCTACGCTAGCTAAAATTTTACGATATAATGACATTAATCACCCTATGCGGAATAATGATAGATTTTACAATTGTTTTGCCTTTTGTGGCTGCCTGAACTGTTGGGAGTTGCAAAGCCTCAGCTAAAATAGCGTCTTTATCCAAATCGCGAGCTATTTCTATAGTGCCCCGCATTTTCCCATTCACTTGCACAGCCAACGTAACGGTTGAGGTTTCTGTAAGCTGGGGATCTGCTTTTGGCCACGAGGCCCCTAAAACAAAGCCTGATTCTTTATAAAGGGTCGCCCAAGCCTCTTCTGCTAAATGAGGGGTAATAGGCGCCAGAAGTTTTATCAGATTCTTTAATCCCCAATAGGCTATAAAAATCTGGTCAGGCTTATCCAAAGATAGCTCTTCAATGGCATTCGACAATTCACGAAGGCGGGCAATTGCTTTATTGAAATGAAAATGTTCATAGTCTTGGCTAACTGCAATGATTGTTTGGTGAACCTTGCGTTCAATAGCCTCTGCTTGGGAAGAAAGTTTCCCAGAATGAGGATGCTCCTCCTGCTTTTCTGCCACTGTTACAAGTAATTTCCAAAGCTTATTAAGATAGCGCCAACACCCTTGTAATCCTGCCTCTGACCAATCAAAATCCTTATCGGGGGGGGAATCCGACAGAATAAATAACCGCACTGTATCAACACCATATTCTGTCATCATATCGGTCGGATCAACAACATTATGTTTGGACTTACTCATTTTTTCCGAGGGGCCAATAGATAAAGGCTCACCTTTAAGGGAATAAGCCTTTCCTTCCTTAAATACCACCTCTGACGGAGCGACCCATTTTCCCTGCGCATCTTTATAAGTTTCGTGACAAACCATTCCCTGCGTCATAAGGGCTTTGAATGGTTCTTTCACATTCAAATATCCACAAACAGAAAGAGCCCGCATGAAGAATCGAGAATACAACAGGTGCATCACCGCGTGTTCGACCCCTCCAATATATTGATCAACGGGCATCCAGCTTTCTGTCACAGATCGATCAAAAGCTTGATCGGTGGGTTGAGAACAATATCGCAGAAAATACCAGGAAGACTCAAAGAATGTATCAAAGGTATCTGTTTCACGTCGTGCAGGGCCTTGGCATTGAGGACACGCTGTATGCTTCCATGTAGGATGATGATCTAAAGGGTTTCCAGGCTTATCAAAACTAACATCTGCAGGAAGGGTTACTGGTAAATCTTTTTCAGGGACAGGAACAGCCCCACATTTATCACAATAGATTATAGGAATAGGACATCCCCAATACCGTTGGCGAGACACCCCCCAATCTTTTAGACGATAAATAGTAGTAGACTCTCCTGCCGATAGCTTTTCTAGTTCTTCAATGGCCTTGTGTTTAGCTTGATCAATGGGCAACCCATTTAAGAAGGAAGAATTGCATAAAATCCCCTCCCCTTCATAGGGTTCATGGGAAACATCGATAGCTTCTTCCCCCGCCCCCTTAGCCAATACAGGGCGAACAGGCAGATGATATTTTTTAGCAAACTCATAGTCGCGCATATCATGGGCAGGGCATCCGAATACAGCACCTGTCCCATACTCCATTAAGACATAGTTGGCAATATAAACTGGCAATAATCGATCAGGCTCGAAGGGAGAAACCACCTGCAGAGGTGTTTTTACGCCCTTTTTTTCCGCTGTCTGGATGGTTTTTTCACTTGTTCCCAACGCCTTACATTCATCGACAAACTTTTTAATGTCTTCATGCTGTTTTTCTAAGGTATGAGCTAAAGGATGATCAGGAGAAATAACGATAAAGCTGGCCCCAAATAAAGTATCAGGACGCGTGGTGAAGACACGAATAGAATCAGTCGACTGGTGGATTTTAAAATCAACATAGGCCCCCACTGATTTTCCAATCCAGTTTTGCTGCATTATTTTGACT
>JBMDXI010000070.1:0-11316 GCA_048595075.1 Alphaproteobacteria bacterium | reverse complement strand
TACCCCCCGATGAGGGATGTCGAAAGAAATCTAATAGCTTATAAAGATACATAGATCACACACGCTGGTTTTTTTAGAGAGCCATTTAACTGGCCATCGCTGGTGAGACATTTTCCTGATTCACTATTGGCCCCATCTTTAATGCGGACTGACCCTGTCTTAAAATCCATATTACCCATTTTTTGGCATACTGTACGGGCTTGCAAAGGGGTTAAAAGGGCGCCATCATTTTTATTGCCATTTATTTCTCCCCATCGAAGCCAATGGCCTGGTAAGTCAGGTTCCGGATTCAATACAATCGCAACAGTTCCACCCATTTTTTCTTGAGGGCCTTGAGGGCCCGTCCCCGAAATAAAACCAGCTGCGACTAAATGTTGCCAAAATTGGGAAGCTTCATCTCCCTCTATAATCCCATTCCCATTTCCATTTTTAAGAGTAGAGGAAATATAAGTCGTGGCTTCAGAAAAATCTCCGGGCAATGCCCCATATCGATCTTGAAATAAATGCGCTGACAATCGATAACTTTCTATATTTTTTATGGATGCCTGGAGCTTAGAGGACTCTAAAAGTTCTTGGGCTTTTAAGACCCCTCCTACTAACAAGCCAATAATAAGCAAAGCAATGGCTACTTCCAGAATTAAAAATCCGTGATTATCCTTAAGGATTCGTTTTAAAAGTTTAAGCTGCTGGCTCATGATTTTTCCATGTGTAAAGGGCGGGGGTCGGTAGTGAACTTATCATATAAGCGCGCATCAGCAGGGCCCGGCTGGGTATCATTTAAAATAGTTGCGCGAATGAAAATCACCAGCTCAGATACCGCGCGGGCTTGCCTTTTTGAGCTTGTTAAAAATCCTATAGAAGAATCTGTGGTGCCTGGAATACCTGCTGTGCCCATTTCAGCACCCTCTGTCATTAAGCCCCCTAAAATAGCCACGCCCCCTGATTTAATACGCAACACAGAATCTATTTCCCGCACAGCGACCACAGGGAATTCTGATTTTAAGTTCGCTGACGGACTACTGAGCGATTGATTCAGTAGTTGAACAGCAGGATCATCTTTGGTAGAAATAAGACGTGAAATAGTAGGTCGCAGAGTTAAAATAACTTCTTGAGAATCCTCATCAATAGAGGGATGCACCGCCATAACCAAGCCGATCGGAATACTGCGTGGTTTACTTGTGGCAGATACAAGCGTTCCATAATTAATATTACTACTATTTAAAAATTGCCGATCAGCCGTAATATCGAAAAAAATGTAATTTTCAGCTACTTTTAGAATGGCTGTTTGGTTATTAAGAACTGTAAGACGTGGGCTGGAAAGAGTTCTGACTGTCCCAAAAGATTCCATAAAACTCAAAAGAGCTGAGAGAGAATGCCCACTCATCCCAATATTCACCACCTGCGATGTTTCAGGATTAGAAATAATAGAAAATTTTTGCTGAGCCATTGTCCCAAATAAACCTGAGGCATTAACGTCGCCTGTAAAACCATTGTGAGCGGGACCAGAGGCATATCCCCCAATGCCATAATTACCGATACGTTGCCAATCGATACCACTTTTGTATTCTTCCTTTAAATGAACTTCGATAACTTTTGCTTCAATCAAAATTTGGGTGGATGTTTTTTTGCGTAAAGTCTGGAGGAAATTTAGAATGGCTTTGTGTTGTTTTTCAGTTCCATACACAGACACAATTCCTGCCTGTTTATGAATTGCAAAAGAAGGCTTTTTATAAATTGTTTTCTTCTTTTTCTCAAAAGTTTTGGTGGGTTGAGAGGGAGCTGTGTCGGAAGAGGGCATCGTTTTCTCTTCAGATATTTCTTGCTCCTCGTCATAAGCTACTTGCGCTGCAGAAATTTGAAGAATATTGGCAAGACTGCTTTCAAGTTCGTTCCAAAAATCAACGGTCGTTTTACTGGAAATAATGCTGGAAGAGCCATTGGCTAAGCTGTTATTCGCTTCCATTTTACCAAAAAGATTACTATTGATAGAAACTTGATTTTCGGTGCTGCGTGCTAATGATAAAAATTGCACATTGTACGTTTTCAAATAAGGCAAATCTCGTTCAATCCATAAAGAATCATAGTGGATGGAATAACGTAGGTTGGCCATTGTGCAGATGCTATCAATGACTTTTAAAAGCGGTTGTTTTTCAGCATTGTAATTCACGCCCCCTTCCACATTTTTGTGAAGCATAAGGCTGACTTTCGATTGCTGGGCTAGTTTCTTAAGGACTTCTTTCAAATCCATTGTATCTTCGATCCGCAAAGAAATAAGCTTGTTAAAAACAGGCGAAAGGGTTGCTTCTTTTTCAGCGGGGGGAAGAGCTGGCGAAGGCTGAACGGGGGAAGTTACCGGTTTTTGCGTGAGAAAATCAAGAAGGTCTGAACGCTTAGTGGTTGTGGTGATGTCCTTTAACGAAGGACTTTGGCAAGCACCCAGCAGCAATAAAAAACACCATGCATTATATAAAGGTTTCACTGTTAGACCAACTTTTTAAATTTTTAATGAAGCCACCATACAGAAGACTTTTTCATTTGACCAGGGGAAAAAGTGAAAAATTATAAGAATTTTTTAAGAACAAATAAAAATGAAAGCAGTTACTAGACAATTCATGTGCTATTTATCACGCGTTAAAATCATATTAACTCGCGCAAGTTGCGACTTTCTTAAAGATGCGCGAGATAATATTGCAAATTTAACTCGCGCAAGTTATAATTAGAAAGATTTAATTGGGATTAAAAATGAAATTTATTGGCAGAAAACGAGAGCTTTCAATACTTGGGGATTTTGTTGAAAAACAAAAAGCACATCTTGTTGTTATACGGGGAAGACGACGTATTGGCAAAAGTCGTCTTGTGGAAGAAATAGGCAAGAAGCATCGATTCTTAAGATTTTCAGGAATAGCGCCCACAGAAAGAATTGATGCTCAAATTCAACGAGACTCCTTTGCTAAACAATTAAGCATTCAACTTAATCTACCACAAATGATGTTTTATGATTGGGAAGAAGCCTTTGAATTTTTACATCGCTCAATTTCATTAACTACACCAACAATTTTGCTATTTGATGAGATTTCTTGGATGGGGTCTAAAGACCTAACATTTTTGCCAAAGTTAAAAAATGCATGGGATCTTCTTTTTTCCAAGAACAATAATTTGCTTTTCGTTCTGTGTGGGTCAGTATCCACGTGGATTGAAAAAAATATTATTCAGAGCACAGCTTTTTTTGGGCGAATTCATAAGGTCATTACTCTTGAGCCCTTTTCCTTAGAAGAGTGCATGGAATTTTTGAACACAGCTGATTTTAGAACTTCCTCTCATGAGATTTTTAAAATGCTCAGCGTGACAGGAGGTATCCCCTGGTATTTAGAGCAGCTGGATAGAAATCTAACAGCTGATGAAAATATCAAACAAATGTGCTTTATGAAAGATAGTCTCTTAGTTTCAGAATTCGATCGTATTTTTGAAGATGTGTTTAGTAAAAGAGGGCACATTTATAAAGAAATAATAGAAATATTAATTCAAACCCCCTGCAATCAAACAACCCTAAGAGAAAAATTGAATTATAGCCGCAGTGGAAGCATAAGCCAGTATTTAGAAGATTTAATTCTGTGTGGGTTTGTGGAAAAACATCAAGGATGGTCTTTGCGATCGTTAAAGCCTACAAAACAGTCTATTTATACCGTGAAAGATCAATTCATTCGTTTCCATTTTAGGTTCATGAAACCTGTTATGCAGAAGATATATCAAAATCTTTTCGAAAATATTTCTTTATCACACATTCCAGGGTGGGATGGACTTATTGGTTTACAAATAGAAACCCTTGTAGCATCTAATATCAAAAGACTTTATCAAGATTTGAAAATTCCTTTTGAAGATATTATGGCAAGTGGATTATTTTATCAGAAACATACCTCGACTAAAAAAGGGTGCCAAATAGATATTTTAATTCAACTGCGAACAGGAGTTTTATATGCTTGTGAAGTTAAATTTTCACGTCATACCATAGGACTAGAAATTGTAGAAGAAATGAAAGAAAAATTGAATAATTTGGACACGCCCCGACATAGTAAAATTAATCCAGTTTTGATCTATATAAACGGTATAAGCGATGGATTGATAGAAAAAAATTACTTCTATAGAATGATTGATCTAAATAATTGGCTGGAAGGATAATTTCTCACCACAAATTATTTCTTCCAAAACCTTTTCCTTTCGTTTATTTTATAAAACATGGCTACTCTTAAGTTTCTTAAAACCCGTATTCAAAGTATTAAGTCGACCCAAAAGATTACCTCAGCTATGAAATTAGTGGCCTCGTCTCACTTTAAAAAAGCTGAAAATAAACTGGAAACAGCAGCTTACTACACAGCCTTGATGGATTATCTTTTTACCACAGCTTTAAAAACAGCTGACTTATCAGATAAAAACCATCCTTATTTTAAAGGACGTGCACAAAATAAATCCCATTTATTTATTTTAGTTACAGGAAACCGGGGGCTATGCGGGGGCTACAATGTGAATGTTACCCGCAAAGCAAATAGTGTCTTGGCTGATTTAAGTGCAAAAGGACAGCATCCTACGATTATTGCTTTTGGTAATAAAGCATTTGTTGGGTTGAAAAGCACTTATCATCCTTTTGTTGATCATCATTTTTCAGAGATTCATTATAATACGCCTGAAAAGCTCAATTTGATTTTAGAAAAACTGCTTGCTGATATCGAAAGGGGAACATTTCAAAGTTGTTCTGTGCTTTATACATCCTTTCGGACGGTAATGAGTGCGGATTTAGTCCACCACTCTTTAATTCCTTTTTCGGGAAGTTTGCTCAATAATAGTAAAAAATATTCTTCTCTAAAAGAGGAGGTGGGTTCTTCCCTTCCCTTATTTGATACAGAACCCCAAGGGGACAAATTAATCGATGCTTTATGGAAAGAACATTTGAAGTCACAGATTTATTTTGCTATTTGTGAAAGCCTATCCAGCGAGCATAGTGCCCGCATGATTTCTATGGATAATGCTACTAAAAATGCAAAAGAGATGTTAAATAAATTAGAACTTTTGTATAATAAAACCCGTCAAGCAAGTATTACAAAAGAGCTAATTGAGATCGTAGCTGGTTCGGAGTCTATATAAGATGAAAGTTAAAAAAACCCATATTGGAAAAATTGTACAAATTATCGGCCCTGTGGTGGATGTTTATTTTCCTCATAATTTGCCTGATATCTTGAATGCTTTAGAGGTAGAGAATAATGGGGAAACGCTTGTTTTAGAAACGACCCTCCATTTAGGCGCCAATAAAGTAAGAGCCATTGCGATGGGTCCAACAGAAGGCTTAAGGCGCAATTTAAGCGTGCAAGATACGGGGACCCCTATTTCAGTTCCAGTGGGGCGTGAAACACTTGGGCGTATTATGAATGTCGTGGGGGAGCCCATCGACAACCGTGGCCCGATTAAAGCCAAAGAAAAAATGCCTATTTATCGCCCAGCCCCTTCATTTGTGGAGCAATCTACAGAAACAGAAATCCTGGTAACGGGTATCAAAATCATTGACTTATTAGCCCCTTATTCTCGCGGGGGAAAAATTGGTTTGTTTGGGGGAGCAGGGGTCGGTAAAACCGTGCTGATTATGGAACTTATTAATAACATCGCCAAAGCCCATGGAGGGTATTCTGTATTCGCAGGGGTTGGGGAAAGAACTCGTGAAGGAAATGATCTTTATAACGAAATGATTCAATCAGGGGTGATCAACCTGGAGGGGGAGGGGTCTAAAGCATCCCTTGTGTATGGGCAAATGAATGAATCCCCCGGGGCCAGAGCCCGTGTTGCCTTAACCGGACTCACAGTAGCCGAATATTTTCGTGACCATGAACATCAAGATGTATTGCTCTTTATTGATAATATTTTTCGCTTTACCCAGGCAGGATCAGAAATTTCAGCATTGCTTGGCCGTATTCCTTCTGCGGTAGGATATCAATCTACCTTAGGAACAGAAATGGGAGAGCTTCAAGAACGCATCACCTCCACTGATAAGGGGTCTATCACCAGCGTACAAGCAATTTATGTGCCCGCGGACGACTTGACAGATCCTGCGCCTGCGGCTTCATTTGCTCACTTAGATGCCACCACTGTTTTAAGCCGTAAAATTGCTGAGTTGGGTATTTACCCAGCCGTAGACCCGCTTGATTCTACCTCTCGTATTCTGGAGCCTCGTATTGTAGGGCAAGAACATTATGAAGTGGCGCGGAAAGTTCAAGAAATCTTGCAAACTTATAAATCTTTACAGGATATCATTGCTATCTTAGGAATGGATGAACTATCAGAGCAAGATCGACTTATTGTGATGCGCGCCCGTAAAATTCAGCGTTTCTTTTCACAACCCTTCCACGTGGCTGAAGTATTCACAGGCCAAAGCGGTGTGTTCGTTCCCTTAGCCGATACAATCCAAGGCTTTAAAAGCATCATAGAGGGAGAATACGACCATATCCCTGAAGCGAACTTCTATATGGTAGGCACCATTAAGGATGTGCTTGCAAAAGGCGCAGCCTAAGCTTTTTTACCAACTTCCCCTTAGTTGACTTTTGTATATATAAGGAATATATTCCTTATATATACAACTTTTAAGGAGTATACTCTCTCCTTATCCCAACTCTAAGTTCTCTTTTTCCAGATGGCGGATTTCATCACGCAATTTCGCCGCGGCTTCAAAATCCAAATTCATAGCAGCTGTATGCATTTGTTTTTCAAGATTCTTCAGATGGGCTTTTAATTCCTTCTGCGTCCATGCTTTATGGGGCGCTGCCTCGACATCCACATAATCTTTTTCGTAAACACTATTGAGGATATTTACCACATTTTTCCGAACAGATTCGGGGGTGATACCGTTCATTAAATTATAATGAGCTTGCTTTTCACGTCGGCGATTATTTTCGTCGATGGCCGCCTTCATCGATGCTGTTACTTTATCAGCGTATAAAATAGCCCGTCCATTTACGTTACGGGCCGCCCGGCCAATAGTTTGAATCAAAGATGTTTTTGATCGCAAAAATCCTTCTTTATCTGCATCTAAAATAGCAACCGTAGAGCATTCAGGGATATCGAGTCCTTCGCGCAAGAGGTTAATCCCAACGAGCACATCGAAAACGCCTAAACGTAAGTCACGGATAATTTCAATGCGTTCAATAGTGTCCACATCTGAATGGATATAGCGCACTTTCAGACCCGCTTCTGATAAATAGGTGGTCAGGGCTTCTGCCATCTTTTTAGTTAAGGTTGTGACCAACGCCCGTTCATTTTTCTTCGCAAGTGCTAGGCATTCAGCAATTAAGTCATCCACCTGATGTTCAGTAGGTCGTACGATACAAACGGGGTCTAAAAGACCTGTTGGGCGAATAACCTGTTCTACATACCGTCCTTGAGATTGCTCTAATTCCCAGGATGCTGGGGTGGCTGACACAAAAATAGTTTGGGGTCTAATTTCGTCCCACTCTTCAAATTTAAGGGGGCGATTATCACGACAAGCAGGAAGCCTGAATCCATATTCGGATAAATTCTTTTTTCGTTCTTGGTCGCCCCGATACATCCCTTGAAGTTGGAGAAGGCTGATATGACTTTCATCCACAATAACCAAGCTATCTTGGGGAAGATATTCAAATAAAGTCGGAGGTGGTTGCCCCGGCAAACGACCCGTTAAGTACCGCGAGTAATTTTCGATGCCCGCGCACATACCCGTTGTTTGAAGCATTTCAATATCAAATGTTACACGTTCTCTTAGGCGTTGGGCTTCTACTAATTTATTGGCTGATTCCAATTCTTTTAAACGTACTTGAAGATCATTTTGAATCTTCTTTATCGCTTGGTTAAGTGTTGGCTTGGGGGTGACATAATGGCTATTAGGATAAAGAGAAACGGTAGATAATTTGGCTATTTTTTTGCCTGTTAAAAAATCTATTTCATCAATGGATTCTAATAAGTCATCAAAAAAAGAAAGGCGCCAAGCTCTATCTTCTAAGTGAGCCGGAAATACTTCAACTGTGTCCCCTCTTACCCGAAAAGTTCCCCGATGAAAATCAATATCGTTACGATCATACTGTAATTCAGCGAAGGATTGGAATAAAGTGGTCCGATGAATAGAATCTCCTTCAGTCAATTTTAAGACCATATGACTATAAGATTCCACATCTCCTAAACCATAAATACACGATACGCTGGCTACAATAATAACGTCAGACCTTTCCAACAAAGCTCGTGTAGCGCTATGGCGCATTCTATCAATTTGCTCATTGATGGTCGCTTCTTTTTCGATATAAAGATCACGTTTAGGGACGTAGGCTTCAGGCTGATAATAGTCATAATAGGATACGAAATACTCAACCGCATTGTCAGGAAAAAACTCCTTCATTTCCCCATAGAGTTGAGCAGCCAACGTTTTGTTGGGAGCCAAAATAAGAGTGGGCCGTTGAATGTGTTGAATAACATGAGCAATGGTGAATGTTTTGCCTGATCCTGTCACGCCTAATAAAACTTGATTTTGCTCTTGCCTTTGAATGCCTTCTATCAGTTCTTTAATAGCCTGGGGTTGATCCCCTGCGGGCCGAAAAGAAGACTGAATACGAAAAGCTGTCAAATTTTACCCTTGAAAATTTAAAAGAATCCCTACAATTGTTCCACTTAAACAGGATGAAAGCGTCCCTACAACTAATGCCTTAAAACTAAGACTGATGACTTCCTCACGTTTTTCGGGGACTAATGTACCAAGCCCGCCTATCATAATTCCAATACTTCCGACATTGGCGAAACCGCATAAAGCATAGGTCATGATGATCCGCGTATGAACACTGAGGGTTTCAGGATTAATTTGTGCTAATTCAGTGAAGGCATAGCATTCATTAAGAACAGATTTTACCCCCAGGAGCCCCCCTGCAGAAAGGGCTTCTTTCCAAGGAATACCCATAAGCCAAGTTAAAGGGGCCATAATAACCCCCAAGATACGTTGAAGGGTAATGGGCTGGCCTTCAAAATAGGGAAGAGCTTCTAAAATTTTATTCCCTAAAGCAACGAGGGCGATAAACACTATCAACATAGCAATAATGCTTCCAAACAATTTGGCTCCATCAGCAGTTCCTTTAGAAATAGCATCCATAGAACTAGAAAAGTGGTGAGGCAAGACCATTTTACCTTCAGTCAATACGGGGTTAGGAACCACAATACGAGACAAAGTCAGTGCAGCAGGCACACTAATAATAGAAGCGGTTAAGATATGTACCATCGGTTCAGGTACCATTTTTTCTATAATCATGGCGTACACACCCATGATTGTGGCAGAGGTAGTGGCAAAGCCCATGGACATGATAGAAAATATTTCACTGCGCGACATGCTTTTTAAATAAGGGCGAATTAAAAGCGGCGCATCTGTTTGCCCTAAAAATACTTTAGCAGCCGCTCCTACCCCTAACGCTCCTCCAATGCCGAGTGTCTTGCGCATTATCCACGACACACCTTGCACAAAAAGGGGTAAAATCCTCCAATGAAAAAGCAACATAGAAAGGGCGCTAATCACTATAATCATAGGAAGAGCCTGAAGGGCAAAAACAAAGGTATTTCCCTTAACATCAAAAGGCAGCGCACCTCCTCCTAAAAACCCAAACACAAAACTAGTTCCTTTTAAAGTAGCCTCTTTAATAGCCATTACCCCCTGGGCTATGTAATAAAATCCTGTTCGCACAAACGGAAGGTGTAAAATACAGGCTGCTAAAGCAACTTGTAGGCAGAGCCCTAGGGTAATCTGTTTGAAGGAAATGGCTTTTCTATTCTCACTTAGAATCCCGCAAATTAAGATGAAAACCCCGATCCCTAAGAGAGCTTGGAGGGTGCCTTGTGGTAACATGTTATAATTCCTTCCGTTTTTTTAAGTTATTGTATGAAGGTCAATCATACAGCTGTATATAGGGAAATCTAGCTACTTTTTACCCCGAGTGCAAGAAATCTCTTATCTCCTCTATTTATTTAATTGATAACAGTTATTTTTTCTATTAAGCTTAAGAAAATAAAGTAAAAATAACAGAGAGGCCCCATGAATTTCTTTATCCTATTAATTAGCTTTTTTACATTTTTAAGTGCACACGGACTCACAGGTGTGCTTAAGCGAGGCAAAGCATCTGTAACGATTGGGGAAATTACTAAAACCCTTACAAAAAGTACAAGCTGCACAGCCAAAAACTGGGGATGGGAAAGCAATCAAGAAGAAAATTCATGTCAATGCTGTGTCGCGAAACGAGTTCTGCAGAGCAATGGGACATTTGGGGACGATGCTGGAAGTATTGATAAATGTAAAGACAAGTGCTCAGCTGATACACTTCAGAATTTAAGGAAAAACTTTAATTTATTGCCCAGTCAATCCAACCAAGATTTAGTAAGAGCCATTGTCGCAAACGTAGCAGATGTGAAAGATGCAAATGTATCGATTGCTAATACTATTAAAATTGCTTTACAGAGATTGCATGAGGCTGGAGAGCTTTCTAAATTTAGTTCTAACTATAAGGTTTCTCCCTTAGGTGGCGGTGGGGCTCAAACACTACAGTTATTTTTGGTAACTGATGAGGAAGGGAAGCCTGTTTATATCGTCAAAGAACTTAAGAAGACCATTTCAGAATTACAGAATATTAACTTCATCAAAAAAAGTGAGTTAAAAGATCTTATTTACAAACCTAGAAAATCCTCTACGTTTCCTCTTCCCCAGATTGCTTTGCCTGAAATATTCCCTCAATATACTGATATTAATAACAAGGCGCACACTCTTGCCGTATTAAATGCAGCCCCTGGGCAACAGCTCATCAAAATATTGCAAGAATTTGCCAAGGATTATGCTGCCGTTTCATCTAAAGATAATGATAAAGAAACAACAGAAAGGCGCTTAAGATATGAGGAAGACAGAAAAGTTATTCCCAACATCATGTATGACTTTGGGTATCAATTAGGAAAATTTCATGTAAAATATATGACTGAAAAAGACGGTAAGTTGACTGGCTATTCTCGCGCGGTTCATGGGGATATGCATTCAAACAATATTTTTATCGATACCAAGAACGGGAATGCTGTCACTTTCATTGATGCAGAAACCATGGCATTGGCTTTGAAAAAACCACGTTATGTAGGGGCCGATTTGAGGAAATTCTATGTTTTTGCTGCGACAAATAAGCGGGCTCCTCAATACGCACAAGGGGATATTCCTGCTGTTGAATGGCATGAAATTGTGATTAAGCCTTTCTTAGAAGGGTATATTGCAGCTTATGCTGTTGAGGACAATGGACATGTGAA
>JBMDXI010000069.1:0-10859 GCA_048595075.1 Alphaproteobacteria bacterium | reverse complement strand
CGGAAAAAGCTTTGAAGAGGTCATTCGACAACATCCCTATTCTCAATATGCAACGCGCGCCCAATTAATGGCAGCCTTTGCCTATTACCGCGCCCAAGATTATGAAGATGCTGTTGCAAGCGTAAATGCGTTTATTCAGTTGCACCCAAGTAGCCCTTATGCGTCGTACGCACATTACTTGAAAGGTTTATGCTTCTACAACCAGATTTCCAGCGTTGAGCGTGATCAGCAAATGACTGAAAGAGCCTTAGAAGCCTTTAGTGTATTGATTCAACGCTTTCCCTCCAGTCCCTATGCGAAGGATGCCAAGATAAAAATAGATCTTCTCAAAGAATATTTAGCAGGATGGCATATGGAAGTTGGCCGTTTTTATGAACGTCAGATACTGCATTTATCTGCCCTCAATCGCTTTAAGTTCGTGGTCACAAATTATGAAACAACTAGCCATGTACCAGAAGCTTTATATCGATTAATTGAACTCTATTTGCAATTGGGATTAGTAAAAGATGCCCAAGCTTGCGCGGTTGTATTGAATCACAACTTCCCCGGTAGCAAATGGTACCAAAAAGGCTATGAACTTCTTAAAACAAGAAACCTATTACCCAAAGAAAATTCTTTGAAAATCCAAAGAACATGGGAGCCTCATAACCATGTTACACAGCCTTACTATTCATAATTATCTGTTTGTCAAAAACTTACAGCTAAATTTTCATAAAGGATTCACAGTTTTAACGGGCGAGACAGGGGCTGGGAAGTCCATTTTGCTTGAAGCTTTAAATTTTGCATTAGGCGCACGCCCTCATGTTCAACCTTCCGAGAAAGATCCTATCGATATTACCGTTTCCTTTAAGATTACGTCTCTCCCCTCCCCCTTAAAAATCTTTTTCGACACCTATCAAGTCCCCTTTACAGACAACACTATCACCTTAAAACGTACACTATCTGCTAAGGGGCAAAGCACCGCTTTTTTAAATGATCGAAAAGTTCCCTTAACTATGTTGAAGGAGATTGGCAAAAGTTTAATTGATATCCATGGGCAGTTTGACTCCTTATTATCCAGCGCTATGCATACGGAGATTTTAGATAGTTTTGCTCATCTTACCCAGCAGCGCACCCACCTTATAGAAAAGTTTCACTTATGGAAACATCATCAGAAAACGTTAGAAGATTTGGAAAAATCTTTACATACCCTTAATCAAGAAAAAGAATGGCTAGAGCATGCCGTAGAGGAATTTCAAAAAATAGCACCACAAGATAATGAAGAAACGATTCTTTTAGAAAAACGCACTGCTTTAATGGAATTTTCCAAAACAGCGGATACCCTCAAGAACTTACAAGACTCAGTGGGGGAATCGTCGGTTGTAGAAAACACCCTCCAAAGCACTTTGCGAACTCTTCACAAGACAACCACTGAAGAGCAAAAATCTCTGTGGAAATGTAAAGAACTAATAGAAAAAATGGTGGATGTTCTGGCAGAAGTTCATCAGGAATTAGAGGGAGCTCATAACAATCTTGAAGGGTCCTTAGAGGATAACCTCAATGCCATTGAATCACGTCTTTTTTCGCTCCGTGACTTAGCGCGCAAACATAATTCTACGGTGAATGACCTTCCCCATCGTTTTCATCAATTAACAGAAAAATTAGAGACTTTGAAGCATGGAAATGTTTCTTTAGTTCATTTAGAAAAGCAAATGCATGAAGCTAAGGAAAATTATCATAAAGAAGCCTTAATTCTTTCTCAAGCGCGCCACAAAGCAGCAGAACTTTTAAAAGAAAAAATACAGCATATCCTGGCTTCTTTAAAATTACCTTATGTGAATTTTCATGTGAATTTTGAACCTCTCCCCGACCATCAATGGACAGGAGGTGGCATAGAAAAAATAGAATTCTGGGTGTCATTGAATGTAGGGATTCCTGCAGGCCCCCTCAAAAATGTAGCTTCTGGAGGGGAATTATCTCGATTAATGTTAGCCCTTAAGGTGCTTGCCCAAGATCAAAATACCATTCAAACCCTTATTTTTGATGAGATTGATACTGGATTGGGGGGAGCTGTCGCTGCCTCTATGGGTAAGTATTTAAAACAAATCGCTCGACATGCGCAGGTGATGGCCATTACGCATTCTCCTCAATTAGCGGCCTACGGCGAACACCATTTGCATGTCCTTAAAACTTCTACTACTTCTCACACTCATCTCACCATGGCCTATCTTCAAGCTGAAGAGGAAAAATCTTTAGAGATAGCCCGCATGTTATCAGGAAAAGAAATTACAGAGCAAACGAAAGCAGCTGCTATAGAGTTAAGGCAAGGGGCCCTTCATGACCAGCCTGTATAGACTAACACCTGTTGAAAAGCTTGGAAAGGTGGAGGCTGAAATAGAATTAGCCGCTCTTGCAAAAGAAATTGCTCACCATGACTTTTTGTATCATCAGAAGGATGCGCCTGAAATTACCGATGCAGAATATGATGAATTAGTAAAACGCAATAAAAAGATTGAAGAGAAGTTTGCTGAACTCAGACGAGCAGATAGCCCCACATTAAGGGTAGGCACTTACACAGGACGCAGCCCTTTTAAGAAAGTAAAGCATACGAATCCTATGCTCTCGCTGGATAATGCTTTTACAGAAGAAGAGGTATTTGACTTTCTGTCGCGTTGCCAAAAATTACTTCTTTCCTCTCATTCTCTAGAATTTATGGCAGAACCAAAGATTGATGGGCTATCTTCTTCTATTGTGTATAAAGACGGTCATCTTTTTCAAGCCAGTACCCGCGGCGATGGTTATACAGGAGAAGATATTACAGAAAATGTCAAAACCATTAAAAGCATTCCCCATATTATTCCTATGAAAGAATATCTTGAAGTAAGGGGAGAAATATTTTTACCCAAAGCTGCCTTTCAAAGGCTTAATGAAGATCGGGCAAAAGCAGGAGAAGCTTTATTTGCGAATCCTCGTAATGCAGCGGCAGGCTCTGTACGTCAATTAGACCCCGCCATTACCGCTCAACGCCCCCTGCAATTTTTTCCTTATAGCGCAGAAACCGAGGTAGCCCCTACCCAAGAACTTCTATTTCATTGTTTAAAAGAACTAGGATTTACCGTGAATCCTCTTAATAAAAAGTGTGATTCCTTTGAAGAGCTGATGGCATACTATCATCACATCAATGGTTTACGGGCCGAGCTGCCCTATGATATCGATGGTGTTGTATACAAAATTAATTCCTTTACAGACCAAAAAAGGTTGGGATTTGTGGCCCGTGCTCCTCGCTGGGCCCTTGCCCATAAGTTTGCTGCCGAGCAAGCCCAAACCATTCTCAAAAATATTGTGATTCAAGTAGGACGTACGGGGGTTTTAACCCCGGTGGCTATTTTAGAACCTGTTACGGTGGGAGGGGTTGTTGTATCTCGCGCCACTCTTCACAACGCGGATGAGATTATCCGCAAAGATATACGCATTGGCGACAAAGTTCTTATCCAACGGGCAGGCGATGTTATTCCCCAGGTCCTTCAATCTCTGGGTCCTGCCCATGAAGTAAGACAAAATCCCTTCACATTTCCTTCCACTTGCCCCATCTGCCATAGTCATGTAGTACAAGAAAAAGACGAAGTTGCCTTGCGCTGTAGCGGCGGCTTAATATGTCCTGCCCAAGCCCGTGAACGCTTAAAGCATTTTGTATCTAAGTATGCCTTTAACATTGATGGATTAGGAAAAAAATCCATTGATTATTTTTGGGATCAAAATCTTATTCGCTCACCTGTAGATATTTTTACTCTCGAGGTCAAAGATCGTCAGAGTGAACACCCCTTAAACACCCATGAACGCTGGGGAGATTTATCTGTTCATAATTTGTTTAATTCTATCAACTATGCCAGAACTATTAATTTAGACCGTTTTATTTATGCGTTGGGAATCCTGCATATTGGGGAAGTCACTGCCCGTGATTTGGCTTATCATTATGAAACCTTTGAACAATGGTGGCAAGCCTTGCAGAAAGCAACTGACCCCGCGTCTGCAGCCTATGAAGAGCTGACAAGTATTGAAGGAATTGGGGATGTGGTAGCCACATCACTTATCAATTTTGCGTCCGAAATAAATAATCAGGCTATGCTTAAGCAGTTAATCCCTCATTTACATATTTTACCGTTGCATAAAGCCATTCACGCCGATAACCCCTTAAAAGGAAAAATAATTGTCTTTACAGGCACTTTGTCTATCAACCGTACAGAAGCACAACAAATGGCCCGTAATTTAGGGGCTAAAGTCACGAATTCAGTCTCAACCAACACAGATTATGTGGTTGCCGGCACTGACGCTGGCAGCAAACTAGCTCAAGCAAAAAAACTAAACGTCCCAATACTCACCGAAGAAGAGTGGAATGCCCTGTGTAGGAATTAATTAACTTCTTAGTTTTTCTCTTCCGAATCGGAATTTTTCTTTGCTTTGGGATCGAAATTTTCTAGCCTTTCCTTTATCATTTTCTTATGTTTTCTTTTCCTCAAAGGGCGAAAAGTTTCATCCAGGGCCTGCTTGGTTATCCATGGATGCTTCCTGACGAGGGCTTTTAGGCACAAAACCTGAAACATCTGTGTTTTTTTCGCTAACGTCTTCAAGAACAGGCCTTCTTTTAGCCAGTAATTTCTCTAAGACGGGTTGTATATAGATAAATCAATTTAAAGTGAGTATAAAATATAGAGTTCAATTACCCCGTAGTGATTCCCCCGTGCTCGACACGGGGGTCTATAATCCTATAGCTACAGCCATGTTGCTGATTATTTAATGGACTCTCGGGTCACCCCCGAGAGAATCACGAAAGGGGTTCTTATACTCACTTTAAATTGATTCAGTTATAGTTGGAAACTTATAAAATTATTACTCGAAATTCGTTGCTGGTGTGCGTCAGCACACGTTGGCTCCTCATTTCTCGGCCTCATTTTAAACTTTCTCAGCTATATTTTCCTCAAAATACTCATCTATGATTTCCATCAACCTGTTTAACTCTTCTTTGTATTCTGGATTATCTTCTAAGTCTGCATCCTTCATTTTTTCTTCCAAGTACTTCCTGTACATTTTAAGTGCTTCCTCTTTACTGGTATTACTTTTGTATCCTTTCTCAATCAGCCGTTCTGCCAGCCGTCCTTCTTTTTCCGGCTCCCCTATATTAGAATCTGCAAAGGTGTTTTCAGGACAAATTCCCTTTCTACAGGAGCAACCAATTCATCTAGTTCGGGTTACTGTAGATCTTTTAAAAGAAAAAATTAGTTGCTTTTAGCTCTTGGAAGCTCTATAAATAAATATATTTTTTATAAGGAGAAAAAAGATGAAAAAATTTATTACCACCACCGCTTTAGTCCTATTATTTTCAACTTCAGGATTTGCAGCTGCAGCTGATAAAGCACACAATTCCCAAACTACCACTAAAACATCTCGACCTGTCCAGAAAGCCTCTTCCGTTAGCAAGGAAAAGGAATCTTGGTTCTCAAATCGAATAGTTACTAGCGCAGCGACGGCTGCTAAAGTAGCAGAGTATGTTGGTCCATCAATATTATGCAACTCTCATACGGAGAATCTACTAGGGAAAGATGCTAATTGCACGAAAAACGTACAATCATTCTTCAAAAATATAGCAATTATACTCGCTGGAACAGAAATTGTCCGACAAGTCTCGCACCTAGGAAATGAAAGGGGAGAAATAGATATCACCTCTCTTTTCTCAAACAAAAATGTTTCTGTGTCAGCCTCACTCTAATACTGCCTGGGGGGTAAAGCTGGCACAAATCCAGTGGGGGGATGCATTATCCTCCCTCCCCCTTGCATAAGAGGAGCCGCCATAACAGGTACAGACCATCCTATTTGATCAGCTGTAATAGATTGATTGCCAGGGGCCGCTGCTGATGAAGCTACTGACTGAGAGGGAGAAGGCACAAAAGAGTTTTCCTGCACAAATGAAGGTTGTGCATGGGAGGATTGAATAGATGGCGGTGCCATCCTCTCAGCCCCCTGGGAATTATTTACTCCTTTCGGAGTGGAAGATGATGGAGGAAGAGTGCTTTCTTCATCAATTGCATATCCAACAAGAGACGCTTTTGCTGCAAATTTTGGCTGGGTTAAAGGGGATAATGTTTCTGTTAAGCTATTATAATAGGTTGTGTTCCCTCCCTGTCCTGCAGATTCTTGATGAGGCGTCCCATTTTCATGAAAAGAATTAACTGGTATTCCTGAAACATAGGGGAAAGAAGAAACATTAGCGTCTGCCTTGATCCCTTCCATTATCAACATGCAAACAAGAGCGGCTTTCCCTATTTTTAACATGTTTCTCTCCCTTTCTCAGTTATCTTACTTCACTCATTGCAAAGGCCTTTTCAACTAAGGCATCTGGCACATCTTCAGTTGAGGCAAATTGCCATGAGGGGCCCTTTTCTTTATCAATCAACAGCCCACGAATTCCTTCATAAAAATCTTCACCTTCAATAAAAAATTTTGCAAGCTTTAGATTTTGATGAAAAAGGTCTTCAAAGTTTTTACGGTAAGCTTCTTTTAACATCTTAAAAGTTATTTTTAAGCTGAGTGGATTCGCCCGCGATAAATCTTTTCCTACTTTCTTCAGCCATGTATTTTTAGAAAGAGTTATCTCTGTGATAATAGACTCTAAATCTTGGGAAAATGTCTTTTCAATAAGATCACGATTTTTAGCAATTTCTGATAAAATAGGTGGTTCCCCTGTTGAAAACATTTCTATAACTTCATACACAACCTCTTTAAAATTACCTGTGAGGGGAGTATTCACTAAGGTTTCTGTAAGGAGCTCAAAATTTTCCCGTGGAACATAGTGGGTGGCAATTCCTGTGTACAACGCATCTGCTGCATTCATGGAATAGCCTGTTAAGCCTAAAAATAACCCTAAAAGCCCGGGACAGCGCGCCAAAAAGTGAGCGGCCACTGCATCCGGAAATAAGCCGATATAAACTTCTGGCATAGCAAGTGTTGCATGCTCGGACACAATACGGAAGGTACCATGAATGGAAATACCCATCCCACCCCCCATGTTGATGCCATGAATCAACGAAATATAGGGCTTGGGATAGTTAAAAATAAGCCTATTAAGTTCGTAAGAATCTCTAAAGAATTTTTCTAATTCACTACGTCGCCCTTCTTGGTGCAAGGTATAAATATCTTTAATATCCCCTCCTGCACAGAAAGCTTTATCATAGTTACTCTTGAGCAAAATAAATTTAATCTTAGGATCTTCTCGCCATTTCAGTAAATGATTGCGTATCCCTAAAATCATCTCGTGGGATAAAGAATTTAAGACCTGAGGGCGATCTAAAGTAATAATGCCGCCATGATTTTTCTGATCAAATAAAATACCCTTCATTAATCCTTTGCACCTTCATCTCTTGCAGGCAGTTCTATCTCTGATAGTCCAAAATTGTTTAAAATACTTGTTTCTTTTTCGTCCGGTTTGTTAGGGCCTATAACACACCCACGGCTCGTCCAACGGCACCATTTTCTCCAATCGCAAAATTCCCGACTATAGGCACTTTTGCAGTCTGCATGCGCCTTATTAAAAGCAATAAATCCCACTACAATAAATAGAATTTTTAAAATAAATTTCATATTATACCTTTTTACAATAAAGACATTATTAATTATATACTATAGTTGAAAGCTTATAAAGTGATTGTGTCAAACTTCCCTTAGTGAGCCCTCGTACTTGATTAACCGCCCTATAAACATTGTTCTTCAGCTTACTCTTAACCGTAGAAATTTCTTCTCACACTCTTTACTCTGCTGAATCAATCCAAAGATGTTTTTTCTATTTTCTTCAAAGTGCCTGTAGTGCTAAAACCCTCCACAAGATTGATAAGTTTTACTTCACCCCCACGGCCTATGACAAAGGGTGCCCCCACTACTTTATCAACCGTATAATCGGCACCTTTAATTAAGACATCAGGTTCTAAGGCCTCAATTAGCTTTAAGGGAGTCTCTTCAGAAAAAATAACAACCATATCTACATCTTGAAGGCTTGCTAGAATAAAGGCTCGCTCGTCTTGTGTTTTAATAGGGCGGCTTTCTCCCTTAAGGGTTTTCACTGAACTGTCGCTATTTAATCCTATCACCAATCGTTGGCAGGCATTTTTTGCCTCGTGTAGCAAGCGCACATGCCCTTGATGCAGCAGATCAAAACATCCATTCGTAAACCCTACTTTATAGCCTTTTGTATGCCATTTACGCACTCTCTCTATCGCTTGCGGCAAAGATAATATCTTATCTTCATGTATATGGTGCTGAGTTGCCTCGTAGGACTCAATGATGTCATCGGGCGTAACGGTTGCTGTTCCAATTTTTCCGACCACGATGCCCCCTGCCACGTTAGAAATTTCAACAGCCTTTTCCAAAGGGAGCCCTGCTGCAATCCCCACGGCGAGCGTAGCAACCACAGTATCCCCTGCTCCTGACACATCAAAAACTTCTTTCGCTTGGGTTGGGAAATGCAAAGCAGAGGAATGATTGCGTACCAAAGTCATGCCTTGTTCACTGCGGGTAGCTAAGACGTTTTTTACACCATGGTGTTCAATGACCCATTGGGCAGCCTTTTCAACTTCCTCTGCAGTAGCTGTGGGCAAATGAGTCGCTTCACTTAATTCCTTTTTATTGGGAGTAATAATGGTAGCGCCCCGATAAATTTCAAATTTTTTACTTTTAGGGTCTACAATAGTTTGCACATTATGGTGTTGGGCTAGCTTTAATAACGGTTTAATAACATACTCTGGATGTAAGACCCCTTTTCCATAATCAGAAAGAACCAGCACATGAATATGTTTCATTAATTTTTCAGCGTATTCCACAATAGATGCATAAGTATCTTGGCCAAAAAAAGAGGGCTGCTCATGATCCACGCGCAAAAGTTGCTGCTGATGTGAGCAATATCTCGTTTTTAAGATGGTTTGAAAGGAAGGCACAGTCAACCAATGCTCGGTAGAGATATTTTTCTCTTCACAGCAGGCTTTTAGTTTTTCTCCTTGCGCATCGCTCCCTACCAATCCAATAAGGTGAGGAGAGGCCCCTAAAGAGGCTATATTAGCGGCAACATTACCCACTCCTCCCAATGTATAAAATTCACGCTCTATATTCAAAATAGGAATGGGTGCTTCGGGGGAAATACGGGAAACATTTCCATAAACATACCGATCTAATATCAGATCCCCCACACACAAAATGTGGGCTTTTTGAAAGTTATGAAGATAGTGTTTTAAAGAATCCATTTAAACCGGGAAAGTTTCTATTTTTAACTCTTTTTCCAAAGCATCACACAACATTTGCCCTAAAAGAATATGCATTTCTTGGATACGCGCCGTCGTGTTAGAGGGTACTATCATCATCGGGTCAGCAATCCCATGAAGATCACCCCCACCCCGCCCTGTCAGGGCTGCGGCCGTAAGTCCCATTTCTTTCGCCTTTTGAAGTCCTAGTAAAATATTGGGGCTTTTGCCCGAGGTTGTAATTCCAATCGCCACATCCCCTGGTTTTCCCAATGCCTCAATTTGGCGGGAAAACAAAAAATCAAACCCCAAATCATTCCCAATGGCAGTAAGGGCAGAGGTATCTGTTGTCAACGCAAGCGCTGCAATAGGAATACGGTTATGGCGATAGCGCACGACGAGCTCTGTGGCTAAATGTTGGGCATCCGCTGCACTTCCCCCATTTCCAAAAAAAATTATTTTCCCCCCCTGTTGAATTGATTTCACACAATGGGCCAATAATTTTTGAAAAGGATCAAACACAGCTGCTTGGGTATGATGGGCAACGTCAAGATGTTCTTGAAATTCATCTTTAAAAAAATTTTCCACTGTAAAAGTCATGCTATTTTATCCTTTATAAATTAGGGGGCGAAGTCTACTAATACTTCTTTAATATTTGATGACTCAGCATAGGGATAAACAGATGAAAATTCAACTGTTTCGAGGGGTAAAAGTACATTTTTCTGGAAGCTTACCGTCCATTGATAAAGAATACACCAATCAGACTTAGGCTTTACAAGGTCATCCACCCAATTGGAAGGCAAGCATTCCCCTACTCCATTTAATTTGATTTGAATAAGAGGCGGCTTTCGAATAATTTTCGAAATATTCTGAATAGTTCCTTTTACCATAACAGCTGGCATTCCTTGATAAGTTGTTAAACTCCACGATGTATTTTGTAATTTAAAGCACAGGGATGGGAGGGGCGATAAATTTACCCATTCATAGAAAGTCTGTGTTTGAGGTAACACAGTCATGATCCACTCACGCCCAAAATACCCCCCCGTCAATAGAAATCCTACAAACGCTAAAATTCCAATGAATTTAGCGGTTCTGGTTGACCCGGGTGAATCATCTTGATAAAGCTCCTCCTCCAGAGCTTCATCACTTTCTTCCTGTGGTACTTCTTCTGTAATAATATCATCTGTCTCAGGAATGCGAGCAATTTTATCGTCTATACTTTCTTCCTGATCATGGGGAATAAGCTTGTTTAACAGCGCTTCTTTTCTGGAAACCTTCCACACATTCTGACAATGAGCACATTTTACTTTGCGAGGGCCATTAGCGAACTCTTTCAGCTCGGTTTCAAAACGAGCATGACATAAAGGGCATTCTAAAATAACAGCAAAGTTTCTAAGCATACCCTTAAGATAAATGAATGCCGACCATTTTTAAAGCCTTATCTTTATCCAGTGAACTACTTATGGCACTGTTAACAAAGTAGGTTAAGAACTTTCATGGAAGCAAGGGCGAAGAAAGAGAAGAAGGTAATGTCGAGTTTATCAAAGCGCAGAGCTAAGCGTTTGTTTTCTTTGATGTGGGCAAAGAATCTCTCAACGGCTG